>NZ_JBZRPK010000642.1:0-11435 GCF_058382125.1 Haloferax sp. s1 | reverse complement strand
AGGCAGAGCTGGTATCGACGACGTTCTCGTCGGCTTCGACGCGCGCCATCACATCGTCTGCGTCGGCGTAGTATTCGTTGATGAGCGCGGTGAAACGTCGGTAGTCGGAGACTTCCTTGTCGAGGAGGTACTGAAGGAACTTCTCGCGGTTTCGAAGTTCGCGCCGGAGTTCGGTCCGGGACCACCCGTTTTCTCGTTGAATCTCGTCGAGTAGCGAGCTATCGTTCCGGTCGAACGTGTCGTCTTCGGGGTCCCACGAGAAGGCCGACGAGTAGTCGAGTTCGCCCGTCCGCTGGTCGATTGCGCCGATTTCGCCGATAGCCTGCGAACGGCGGACGCGCTCGCCCTCGTGACGGGTGAGCGTCTGCACACAAAGCAGGTCGAGCGACTGGACCATCGCACGAGGGACGTTAATCGGTTCGTTCTCCAGTCGGTTGATGACCGTCTCGATGCTGTCTGCGTGCATCGTCGAGAACGTCGTGTGGCCCGTGTTCATCGCCTGAAAGAGCGTCACGGCTTCCTTGCCACGAACCTCGCCGACGATGATGTACTCGGGGCGGTGACGAAGCGCCGACCGAAGGAGGTCGTACATCGTGATGTCCGACCCCTGGTGGAGTCGCTCACGGGTGACAGACGAGAGCCAGTTGTCGTGGTACAGCGCGAGTTCGCGGGTGTCCTCGATGGAAAGCACCTTCGACCGCGGCGGAACGAACATCGACACCGCGTTCATCGAGGTAGTCTTCCCGGACGCAGTTCCGCCCGCGAAGATGAGGCTCTTGTTGTGTTCGATACAGAGCCACAGGTACGCCATCTGCTCGATGGAGAACGTGCCGTACTTCACGAGGTCGATGGGAGTAAACGGCTCTTCGGCGTACAATCGGATGGTGAATGCCGACCCTCGTGGAGTGACTTCTTCGCCCAGTGCCAACTCCGCACGAGCACCGTTCGGGAGCGTCGTCCCGAGTACCGGGTCGCCGACGCTTATGTGTTGCCCGGAACGCTGTGCGAGGCGGATGACGAAGTTATCGAGTTCCTCCTTTCTGAAGGCGATGTTCGTCCCGATGTCTGTGTACTCGTCGTGGTAGACGAAAATCGGGAGGTCGTACCCGTCACAGGAGATATCCTCGATGTGCGGGTCGTCCATCAGGGGGTCGAGCGGGCCGTATCCATGGAAGTCACGCCGAAGATAATACAACAGCGTGTAAAACGAGTCCATCCCCAATTCCAGCCCGTACTGTTCGAGAAGCGACTGCAACTCCTCGATAAGCGCCTTTTCGGAAGTCGGGTCGGCGTTCTGTCGGTATAACAGCGGGTCGCGGATGTCGGTTCGAACGCGTTCGAGCAGCGACGCCTCGAACTCGTCGAGGTCTGGTTCGACAGTGTGGTACTGATGGGCGGTTGCGTCCGTGTCGTAGGTAATGACTACGTACGCGAACGGGGCATTTACCCAGTAGCGGTCGATTTCGTGGTGTCCGTCGGGAATGTCGTAGGTTCCGAGTGGTGTTTCACCCGGGGTCAACGGCAGCACGTCGAGATTCGACCCGCGAAGCATCTCCGCGGTCCGCTGGAGGATTCGACGGATTTCTGACGCAGCGATGTCGAACTCGCCGTCTCGAAGGAGTCGAAAAACTCCTCGGTCAGCCGACGAATCGAATGGCGGTCTCGCGTCTCCCTTGGTTTCTCGTGCCATCGTCACCCGGTGAGTTGGTCAGATGGTAAGGTGGGTCCCTACTTAAATGGTCCGCGAATTGTGAATATACGCTGCTTACGAGTGTGCAGTCACGTGCGGTCGACTGTCAGCAACACGCCGCCAAAGACGAGAGAGATAATGACGCCCAGCGGGAGCGGGATGCCGGGAATCCCGCGAGTCGCCAACAGATACGTGGCGACTGCGAGAACGACGCCGGTGAGTCCGAGGAGACCCCCAGCGAGTCGAACCGGGTCGACGGGACCGGCTTCGACCCGCTCTTCGCGCAGGTAGTAGACGACCGAAAAGAGGACGGCGACCGCCATGAGCGCCGCGCCGACGACCCACGCCTGATAGGCGGTGGCGACAGACTGCCCCGACTGGAGCGCCATCGCGGAAAGGGGGTCGCGGACGGCAACGCGCTGGGAGAGTCCCCACGCATACTGGATTTCGGCGAACGGAAATCTGACGTACAGAAGGCTCACCCCAGCGATGTTCGCCGTGTACGTGATGTTCCACGGGAGGAGTGCACAGAGCCACGTCGAGATGACTGCCAGCGCACCTGCGTGTTCAGAGCGGACCCAAACCATGCGGTAATCGGCACAGTGCGACGGGTAAAAACTACCGACCACATCCGGATATCGGTCGGCAAAGCGGCGTCACGTTAATACGTAGCGCAGTACAACGAAGGGATACGGAATGCGGCGTGACTACTTCGAACTCGACGTCCGTGACGTCGATTGGTACGAGGACAGCGGTGACCCTCACCAACCGACGGTCTCCATCGACTTCTATGGCCCGCCCGAAGAGCTTCGAGCGCGCTTTACCGCCTCCGGTGGCGAGGTACTCGCCGCCAAGGAGTTGGACGTGACCTTCCGACTTCAAGGCGCTATCGACGACCCTGATGCACGAGGCGTCGTGAGTGTGACAGACCGACTGACCGGCGACTACGTACTAGAACTCAACGCCCACGCGGACGACGTACTCCACTTTATCGGTGCGGCTCGCGAGTATGGTCGAGCCTCGGACAATATCGACGGACGATATCGCGTGGATGTCTCTATCGAAGGTGAGCACTTTGCGACCTTTGAGAAGTCGACGTTCCTCGTCTACGACGGCGATGGAACGTTGCTTCGCGGTCAGAGTCTCATCCCCTCTGGCGTCGAACTCTGAGCCGCGGTACTCCGACGCTCACGTTCGTTAATGTACGATATCGGCCCGAACCACGTCTTCTTTATCGGCTGCCTCCGCAGAGCGTAGCGTGAGGAACGTAACCGACCGCACGAGAAACCCGTTCGACATGCGACCGTCGTGTGACCGGTTCGTCCCCGGCTACGGCGACGCCAACGCTGACTTTCACGTCATCGGCGACCATCCGGACGTCCACGGCGGTGTCGAAACCGGCGTGCCGTTTACGACCGATGCGAATGATGGATTCCAAGCGGCGCTCAAGGAGGCCGGTCTGCTGGAAACGACGGGCGACGAACCGACAGTAAACCGAACGTTCTTTTCGTACCTGCACATGTGCGTGCCGGACGGAACCCCGACAGCAGCCGACTATACCGACATGGAGCGGTTCTTCGACGCGGAACTCCGCGCTATCGCCGCGCACGTACTCCTCCCGGTCGGCGCGGTGGCGACGGAACACGTGTTGAACAACTACACGTCCGTCGGCTGGAAGACGACCATCGACATGGAGGAACTGCACGGAACAGAACTTCGAGGCAGTGGTTTTCTCGTATTGCCTATCAAGGACCCGGTAGAGTGGGACGACGGCGACCACGACGAACTCGTCGCTGGACTGTTGGAACTCCAGTCGACCGACTTCCGCCGTGAATCCGATCTCGGTCGATTCATGCCCGGAGCCGACCCGTACCTGGTCAGATAACGTACTTTCGACCGTATTCGACCGTAGTCGTTCGATTCTCTGAATTCTTCACGATTCTGCCGTTCGTTCGTCCAGTAAGAACCATTAGGGTTATCATTTGTTCACTAAATGCGGCTAAATGGGTGAAATAAGAGTATATTTATCCAGAGGTTCTGGAGGCCATGGTCCAAATTGGCGAGAACAAAGGACTTTTTACAACAAGCATCCAACGTGGTGATGACGCGCGTGGTTCGATTCATTTCCGCCGGGCGCGTCAGGCAACTGTGAGACTGGTGCTCCTCGCAGTGGCTTGGTCAGTCCGGGGACTCGCGCTCGGCCGCGGTCCCCGCTCTTACTCCTTACAAGAGCGACAGCTCTATGTCGCCGTTACTGGTCGATACGTCGAGCGTCGGCCCACCCTCACTGAGCGTCCCGCTTAGCCCGGTCCGAGAGGAAGTGGCGTCGGACAACGAGAGGCCAGTCGATTCGACCGACTCGTTAGTCGTCTGTGCGACAAGTTCAACACTTAGTTCCTGAGCGAGCGCCGCATCGACGCCCCCGTTCGAGGACTCGATAGTCGTGTCGTCACGAATCGCTGGAACGTCTACTTCAACCGAGCCATTCGTGGTCTGGGCCGTGTCGATGCCGCCCACGTCCTGTGCAGTGATGCTTCCGTTGGTGGTCGAAAGCGCCACAAACCCGTCGATTCGGCGTGCTTCGACGCTTCCGTTCGTCGACTGCGTTTCGAGGTCACCGGTGGTCCCTTGGATGTCGACACCCCCATTCGTCGTCGTCGCACGACCGACTGGGAGTTCCGGCGGGACGCGAACCTCGAGGTTGACGCTGACTCGGTCGGCAGCCTCAGCTTGGTCGACTCGCTCGATAGTGAGTGGTTTGTCCCCCGTTGCATCGACCTGCACCGAGTCGAAATCGTCAGCGGAAAATCCACGTTTGACGATGTGAAGCTCGATTCCGTCTTCATCCCACGTGTGAATCTGGATACCTCCGTTACTGTTCAGTACCTCGACTGATTCGACATCCGCGGCCGAGACTGTTCGAGTCTCTTCTTCGCGTGCCTCGATTCCCGGTGCCGTACACCCTGCGAGTCCGGCGATTCCAAGCGCAGCACCGAGTCGAAGGAAGGAACGTCTGGTGCGGGATAACATGTACTCACAAACACCCTGGAATGACGATATGTTTTTCGACTGAGGTTTTTAAACGCGGTCAGCGAGACGTTTCAACGCCCCGTATCCGTACTGCAGTATCGGGTCTCCGTGGCCCGTCGCAATCACGTCGACTGCCGGACAACGGTCGGCGAACTCGCGGATACTTCGGCGGTTTTCGGCTCTGTTGGCAGTCATCACCCACGGCGTTGGCGCGAGTTTTCCATCCGATTCGCGGGCCATGTCGCCGACGAACGCAACGCCGTGTTGCTCGTGGACGTATGCAGTGTGCCCGGGTGTGTGTCCCGGCGTTCGGTACGCGACGAATCCGCCGAGATCGTCGCCGTCGTTGACGACTTCGACCGGGTTCGTCGGCCGTTCAAGTAGTGGGGAGAAGAGTCGCTGGAGGAGACCTTTGTGCGAGCGAATCGGTGGCTTCGACTGTCCCGTCACATACGACGCGTCCGGCTCTGCGATGTGGATTGGGACGTCCGAGCGAAGTCCGAGAGCAGCAAGCGTCCCAACGTGGTCGAGGTCGTAGTGCGTCACGAGGACGCGGTCTATGTCACCCGCAGTAAGCCCGGCATCGACGAGACCACGCAGCATCCGGTCGCGGTCCCACGGCGTGCCAGCATCGACGAGAACCACGTCGCCATCGTCGGAAACGAGATACGCATTCACCCCACGAAGTCGAAACCGACGGACCGAGTCGCGCAACGCACTCATATATCGACCTTGCGCTCAGACGACAAAAACCGTCGGCAGACTCGTCCGATTCGGTGACCTACCGGGAGGCAAAGAGGTACTGACCGGCATCGGCCAAGAACCCGCCGCCCCCGATAAGGGGACAAATCACGAGTCCGAAGAGGTCGATAGCAACGGGCCGAGTGAATCCGAGTGCGCCCGCCGCGATGACCAGCACCGGAACGATGGCAGCCAACGCGTAGAGCCACGTCGTCCACGCGTGTCCGAATCGACCGATGACGGCGAGAAGCGTGGTCGCGAGAAGGACCGAAGCCACCGGGAGGATGAGCGTCGTCGGCGACGACGAGGCGGCGACTTGCAGCGCGGCGATACTCGGGAGCGAGAGTGGAGACGACGCGAGAAGCGCCTGTACCGGTGCACCCGTGTCTATCGAGAGGAGCGCCGTCACGAACTCTGAACCAGTTGTGCTGAGGTACCACCCGAAGCTACCGAGATACACGAGCAGTGAGGCGAGCGTGAGTCCCCATCCGTACCAAAGCGGGTTCGTCGCGTCGCGCTCGGTCGTGGTTGTAGCTTCAGAGCGGTTTTTCTCGCGCTCGAACCGATTGGTCGTTCTCCCGCCGCCGGTTCGCGACGCTCGGCGGTTAGTGTCTGATGACCGACGGTTGGTTTGAGTTCGGGACGACCCGCTGGACGACCCAGTTGACGAGGATGTCGACCCTGCGGACGATGACCGCGAAGCTGTGGTCCGCGAGGAGGAAGCACGGGGCGACGACTGATTCGGCGTAGATGACCGGGCCGATGAGGACGACGAGGACGAGGAAGTGGAAGACGAAGCGGACGACGAGGATGAGGAAGCGGACGATGAGGAAGACGACCCCGAAGAAGACGAGCGGGCGTTTGTGTCGGTTGTATCCGTACTCTCTTCCTGTCCGGCCTGCCCGGGGAACTTGAACTTGGCTAGGCCATCGAGCCGTTTTTCGACGTACTTCCCGTGACCCATCCGGTCGTAGTCGGCGCGTTCTGCCTCGTCGGTGAGGACTTCGTAGGCCTTTCTGACGGCGGTGAACTGCGCTGGCGCTCGCTCGTCGTCGTTGACGTCGGGATGGTACTCCCGCGCCTTCTGGCGAAAGGCTTGCTTGATTTCGCCCCTCTCGGCGTCGCGTTCGACCCCGAGGAGTTCGTAGAAGTCCACCGGCATTCGATGTGCGATTCGATGCAACGACGGCTTTTGAATGTACCGGGCATATCAGCGTTTGATATGTCTCTCCACCCTCGGTGTTGACGGGTCACTGACACCGCCGAGTTCCTTCGGAATAATCATGAACCTCCACGGCCAGATGGCCGCATGGAACGAATTCGGCTCGGAAACACCGTCTTCGAAGGCCGGAACAACGCATACCTCATCCCCGGCGACCGACCGACGTTAGTCGACGTCGGCGTCGCGACGGATTCGGTTCGGCACGACGTTCGAGACGGCTTGCAGGCGGCCGGGTACGAGGTGTCCGACCTCGAAGCAATCGTCCTCACGCACTGGCACGCGGACCACACCGGCTTGGCAGGTGAACTACAGACTGAAAGTGGCGCGTCAGTCTACGTCCACGCGGACGACGCCGGTATCGTTGCTGGCGACCCCGAAGCGCTCGCCGAAGAGCGCGATATCCGCGACCGCCGCTTCAGCGAATGGGGAATTCCCGATGGCCCGCTCGACGAAGTGACCTCGTTCCTCGACGGCCACGACGAACTACAGGGCGACCGCGTCGATGTCACCCCGGTCGAAGACGGCGACCGAATCGCCGCCGGCGACGACGAACTCGAAGTCGTCCACTTCCCCGGCCACGCCGCCGGGTTGAGCGCCTTTGCCTTCGACGGCGACGACGGCCGCGAGGCGTTCGTCGGCGACGTGATTCTCCCGAAATACACGCCGAACGTCGGCGGCGCGGACCTCCGGGTCGACCGACCGCTCGAAACCTACCTCGACAGTCTCGCTCGCCTCGCCGACCAGAACTTCGCGCGGGCGTGGCCCGGTCACCGCGACCCCATCGACGACCCGGCAGAACGAGCGCGCGTCATCGCCGAGCACCACCGCGAGCGCACCCGGCGCGTCCTCTCGGTGCTCGACGAACACGGCCCGGCGAACGCATGGACCGTGAGTGCCCACCTCTTCGGCGACCTCTCGAACATCCACATCCTCCACGGTCCCGGCGAGGCGTTTGCCCACCTCGACCACCTCGTCGCCGAGGGCGTTATCGAGCGCGACGGCACCGAGTACGTGGCGGCCGCCGGCGACGTTGCAGTAGACGAACTCGTCCCTGTACCCGAGACGAAACGTTAAAACGCCGCTGGAGGGAACGGAGAGCCATGGAACTGCGGGTCATCGACAAGACCGACGAGGAACTCCGCATCGAAATCGGCGGCGAGGACCACACCTTCATGAACGTGCTGAAGGGTGAACTCCTCGAGACCGAAAGCGTCACTGCGGCCACCTACGACGTGAACCCCGAACAGTCCGGCGGCCAGACGGACCCCGTGCTCTCTATCAAGACGGAAGCGGGCGTCGACCCCCTCGACGCGCTCGGGGAGGCCGCCCGCGGCGTACAGAACACCGCCGAAAACATCACTTCGGCCTACGAAGCCGGTATCGACGCCTAATCTACGGACTTCTCTCTTCGTTTCTCACCCGCTGAGCGACGCGTCTCTGTGTGAGCCTTTCGCGTAGACGCTGTTTCTGTTGGTCGCGCCCGCTTAGTCGGCGTGCCCGTGGCCCTGCGCACTGTGTCCACCTTCTGAGCCGCCGGGTCCTTCGTAGTTCATCTCACCCGCCTCGATGCGGACCTGCAACCAGTTTTCCATCGGAACGAGCGGACACTCGTACCGTGGAGAGTACGCACAGAACGGGTTGTACGCGTAGTTGAAATCAAGGACCCACCGGCCGTCGTCGGTCCGGTCGGACGCTTCGAGGTCGAGATACCGGCCAGCACCGTAGGTCTCGTTCGTGTTCGTCTCGTCGCGGAAGGGGACCCAGAGCCGGTCCTCGTCGGGAGTCGAGCGGTAGGCGTCGAGAGCGTACGTCTCCCCGTCGAGTTCGAACGCGAAGCGGCCCCAGACGAGGTATTCGCGCTCGCCATCGGTCGACGTCCCGATGGTGATGGTTTCGGGGTCGTCGTACTCCTGTAGTTCGAGTTCGTATCGGAGGTTCGAGTCGGGGTCGAAGTAATCGAGACCGTCGAAGTGTTCGCGCTGGTCTGCCGGAATCGGCGAGTGGGTATCCGTGGCGAGAAAGCGGTCCTTCTGCTCGCGGTGTTTCCGGAGTTCTGAGAGCCAAGAAGCGTCGTGGGTCATCGCGAATCGAGATTTGTCGCCAGATGAGGTTAAGATTGGTTCCGACTGCGCAGGGGACGCACGACCGCAACAGGAGGGGATGCGCGGAAAATGCCCGCAGCAGGAAGGGGGAAGAGGAAGGGGGAGCGGAAGGGGGAAGCGGAAGGGGGAGAGGAAGGGGGAGGAGGAAGGAGGACGGAAAAGGGAGCGGAAAAAACGACCGAACAGGAAGGAGTGGCTTTCCTTACAGACGAACCGGCACGGCGTGGTCGTCGGGGAACTCCTTTACGTCCTGAATCGAGTACTCGTCGAAGTGGAAGATAGAGGCGGCGAGACCGGCGTCTGCACCGGCTTCGGTGAACACCTCGTACATGTCTTTGGGACCGCCACACCCGGAGGAGGCGATAACGGGCGTCGAGACGTTGTCGCAGACGGCTTTCGTCAGCGGGATGTCGTAGCCGTCTTTCGTTCCGTCGGTGTCGATGGAGTTGATGAAGAGTTCGCCAGCACCGCGGGATTCGGCCTCGCGGGCCCACTCGACCACGTCGACGCCGGTTCCTTCGCGGCCGCCCTTGACGGTGCATTCGAACCAGCATGATTCGCCGTCGACGTCGGCGTAGAACTCGCCTTCTTCGTCGTAGCGGCGGCGGGCGTCGACCGAGATAACGATGCATTGGCTTCCGAAGGACCGGGCACCCTTCTCGATGAGGTCGGGATTCTCCAGCGCCGCGGTGTTGATAGAGACCTTGTCGGCACCGGCGCGGAGCGTCTCTTTGATGTCGTCGCGGGTGCGGATGCCGCCACCAACGGTCAGCGGGATAAACACCTCGTCGGCGACGTTCGAGACGGTGTCGAGCATCGTCTCGCGGCCGTCGGCGGAGGCCGTGATGTCGAGAAAGACGAACTCGTCCGCGCCCGCCTCGTTGTAGCGTTTGGCCATCTCGACGGGGTCACCCGTGTACTTCAGGTCCTCGAAGTTGACCCCGGTGTAGACGGCCGGATTGCCGTCCTCGTCGAGGTCGACGTCGATACAGGGGATGATGCGCTTCGTGAGCATTCGTTACCGAATCGTTGGCGAAAGAGCCGTTTCACCGTTTCGACTACGGCAGGTGGCTCCACTCGGCGCGTCCAGCCCGTGGAAGTGGCCGCTCTGGCGGCGGTGGCGCTACACTGATACCGCTCTCCGGACTTGTCAGTGGCATGGATGCATCGACTCTCTTCCACCTCCACTACCACGTTCCCGATGTCGAATATGCGGCCACGGTCCTCTCGTCGTTCGGCATCACGCCCGCAGCGCGCTTCGGTTCGGTCGACGGCGAATCGGTCGCGCTGGAACCCGACGAGAATGCCCCACGCGACTTCCGACTTCGGTTACAGACGAACCGCGGCGGCACAGCCGACGTGACGCTCACGCCAGCGCCGCGACTGGCGTTCGACCACTTCGGCGTGATAGTCGACGACATTGCGGCGGTCGTCGAGCGGGCCGAGGCGCGCGACTGGTCGGTGACTGAAAACGAGCGCCGGACGTTCCTCGTCACCCCGTGGGGCTTCCGAATCGAACTCCAGTCGCCCGACAGCGACCTCGTGTCGGAACTCGGCGACGCGACCGACTGCCACTTCCGCGAAGTTTCGTTGGTCGTCCCGGTGGAGGCGCGCGACCAAATAGACCGGGCGATTCGGACAGTCGTCGGCGATGTGACGAACCTTCGGGTCGTCCCCGTGCGCGAGTCGACTCCCGCAGTGACGGGGGCACTTCTCGGCGGGAGCGAAGTCGAGACACAGCGGTTCGATATGCGGTCGCTGGTCGAAGATGCGGATGGGACGGGAGACCACGCGAGGCCGTAGTCGCAGTGGAATCTACGCGAGGTCGTAGACGCGGGCTTCCCACGGGCGAAGCGTCGTCTGCTCGACCGATTCGATATCAGCGTCGTAGTTGGAGACGAGTAGACTCGCATCGGTCCCGACGAGGTCCGCAGGTGGCTCGAAGACCGTTTCGTCGCCGCCGAAATTGAGAACGACGAGCAAGGTATCTGAACGCCCTTCGTCCGTCTCCAGCGTCCGCGTGTAGACCCACAACCGTTCGTGGTCGGAGAGACGGAGGTCGTAGTCGCCGTAAACCAGCACGTCGCGCTCCTTGCGCAGCGAGATGAGGTCGCGGTAGTAGTGCCAGATAGAATTCGGGTCGTCTCTCGCGTCCGCGGCGTTGATTTCGTCTTTGTTCGGATTGACCGGCATCCACGGCGTCGTGTCGGGGTCGGTGAAGTCCGCGTTGGGCGAGTCGTCCCACTGCATCGGCGTTCGGGCGTTGTCGCGGGTCCGGTAGCGGACGAGGTCCATCACGTCTTCGTCGGCGAGTCGCCCCGACCGCTGGGCGGCGCGGACGTTCTTGATGGTGTCCACGTCGCGTATCTCGTCGAGGGAGTCGAAGGGATAGTTTGTCATTCCCAGCTCCTCGCCCTGATAGATGTATGGCGTTCCGCGGAGGGTGTGCAGAAGCGTCGCGAGCAGGTTAGCTGACTCCGTGCGATAGTCGCCGGCGTCGGGGGAGCGAGAGACCATGCGCGGGTGGTCGTGATTGTGGGGAAACAGCGAGGTCCAGCGAGCGTCGGCGAGTCCGTCCAACCTGTGGGACGTCGTCTCTTTGAGTACCCGCGGCGACCACTCGTGATAGGGCTAGCGAGCGGGGTCTGTC
>NZ_JBZRPK010000100.1:0-1034 GCF_058382125.1 Haloferax sp. s1 | reverse complement strand
AGTTGGATTCGGTCGATTATCAGGCATATGTGAGTAGAAAGAGAACCGCATCCATAATGGTTTCCATTACATCAATACGGGTGTAATCGAATCCGAACCATTATCTGAATCGGATTATTGTATCACGCTATGACTGTCACGAGTCGCGCTACCGGCGTTACCGTCGAAGCGCGAAACATTGGCGGAATCGAAGACACGAGTGTCGAATTCGAACCCGGCATCACGATTCTCGTGGGCCGAAATGCTACTAACCGTACTTCGTTCTTACAGGCGTTGATGGCCGCGCTCGGGAGCGATACAGCATCGCTGAAGGCGGATGCTGACGAGGGCGAAGTCAGCCTGACATTCGGCGATGAGACGTACACTCGCGTCCTCAAACGACAGGGCTCGAACGTCGTTACGAGCGGTAACCCGTATCTTTCTGACCCGGAACTTGCCGACCTCTTTGCATTCCTTCTGGAGTCGAACGAGGCACGCCGTGCGGTCGAGCGGGGGGACGACCTGCGTGAACTCATCATGCGTCCCGTCGACACCACCGCTATCGAAGCGAAGATTACGCAGTTGGAGGCTGAACGCCGGAAAATCGATAGCAAACTGCGTGAGAGCGATAACATCGACCAGACCATCGCAAATCTGGAGCAGCGAGAGGCCGAACTCGACAATAAGATAGAACAGGCCCACGAGCGACTCGAAGAACTCGAAGCAGAAATCGAGACCGCAGAGCGGTCCGATGATGGCGACGACGAACTTCTTGACCAACTTAACGAACTCCGTTCGACGCTCGAAAACGTTCGTTTCCGACTCGAAACGGAGCGACAGAGTCTCGAAGCACTTCGAGACGACGAAGCAGATATTCGTGAAGCGCTCGACGAACTGCCCGACGAGACGACCAACTCTCCGGAAGAACTCGAATCTCGATTGGAGTCGCGTCGCGAGCGCGTCCGCGAACTCGAATCGCAGATGAACGAGATTCAAAACATCGTCCGCGCGAACGAGTCGATGCTCTCCGGCAGCAACACGGGTGTGGCGAGTGC
>NZ_JBZRPK010000643.1:9554-11444 GCF_058382125.1 Haloferax sp. s1 | reverse complement strand
TTCCGAGCGAGGACTTGCCACAGCCGGATTCGCCGCCGATGGCGTACGTCTCGCAGGGGTAGATGCCGAAGGAACCGCCGTCGACGGCTTTGACCGAGGATGCGGACCGTCGGCGCAGTCCCGAACTGACGGGGTAGTATTTCTTGAGATTCTGAATCGAGCCGAGCGGACTCCGGGTCGACTCGCTAGCGTGGTTCGTTACTCTGTCCGCACTCGTCTGTGATTCTTGGCTCATTGGTCACCTCCTGTTTCGCGCGTGCCAGTTCCACTACTCGCACTACCGACTCCAGCCTTGGCTGACGGCGGCCGTTCTTCGGACCGGTAGGTCGCGTCGCTTGTCGCCATCGCCATGGCGTCGTCCATGGACATCCCATCCTCGTAGAGGTGACAGCCGACGCTCCGCGACTCGCCGACTGCGTGGGCTTCGACGGGTTCGGAATCGCATGTTCCCGCTATCGCGGCCGGACAGCGCGGGTGGAACCGACACCCTCGCGGTGGGTTCGTATAGTCCGGAATCTGGCCGTCGATGCCGTCTCCTTCGAAGCCGGTGAGCTTCGGAATACTGTCCAGCAGTCCTCGCGTGTACGGATGCAGCGGGGCATCGAAGATTTCGTCGGTCGACCCGACCTCGACGATTTCGCCCGCGTACATGATGCAGATTTTGTCCGCAATCTCGCGTGCGACGCCGAGGTTGTGCGTGATGTACAGCATCGACAGATTCCGGTCTGTCACGTGCTCGCGGAGCAAGTCCAGAATCTGGTTCTGGACGGTCACGTCGAGCGCGGTCGTTGGCTCGTCGGCGAGCAGGAACGTCGGTTCGTTGATGAGCGCCATCGCGATGATGACGCGCTGGCGCATCCCGCCGGAGAGTTGGACGGGATATTTGTCCAGCGCCCCTTCCGGGTCGGGAAGGTGCATCCGTTCGAGGAGTTCTATCGACCGCTCTCGTATCGACTCGCGCTCCTCGCGGCGGCCGAGAAGGTTCTTCAGCACGTCGAACCAGCTCACGTCGGCGTTGCCGCTGTAGGTGGCGACGTCGGCCATCATCGACCCGACGGTGTAGACCGGCGAAAGATACGTCATCGGGTCCTGGAATATCATGCTCATCTCCTCGCCTTTGACCCGGTCGTGCTCGGCGCGGTTTGCGAGGAGGTCGGTGCCGCGGTACCGAATGTTCCCACTTGTTATCTTGCCGGGGGGCCGCGGGAGCGTTCCCATGATAGACTTCGCCGTCACGCTTTTTCCACACCCAGTCTCGCCGACGAGGGCGACCGTCTCTCCCTCCTCGATGGTGAGGTCGACATCGTTGAGGACGCGGTGGGTTCCCTCGTAGCTCTCGAACTCGACCGAGAGGTCGGAGACTTCGAGCAGCGGGTTCGTCATCACTGCACCTCCACGTCGAACATGTCTCGAAGCCCGTCTCCGAGGAAGTTGAACCCGAGAACCGTCAGGAAAATCGCCAGTCCTGGGAACGTCGAGAACCACCACTGCGCAGGTAGGTAGTTTCGTCCCTGACTGACCATCGTCCCCCACTCGGGCGTGGGTGGTTGCGCGCCGAGACCGAGGAATCCCAGTGCCGACGCGACGAGGATGGCGTATCCCATGTCGAGGCTAATCTTGACCGTAATCGGTGCCAGCACGTTCGGGAGAATCTCGCAGAAGATGGTTCGCGGCGTCGACGCGCCGATACCGCGACTCGCCTCGACGAACGTCTCTTTTTTCACCGAGAGGACTTCACCGTAGGTGAGGCGGGCATACCAGGGCCACCACACCGCAGCGATGGCGAGCATCGAGTTCGTCAAACTCGGCTCTAACGCGACGCCCACCCCGAGTGCGAGCACCAACGGTGGGGCCGAGAGGAACACGGCCGGCACGCGCATCAGGGACAAC
>NZ_JBZRPK010000643.1:0-9544 GCF_058382125.1 Haloferax sp. s1 | reverse complement strand
TTGAACAGAAAGAGCAAAAGAAAAGGAAAGGAGGAAAAACGAGGGCAACAAAAGGGCAGAGAAGGAAGCAAGGGAGTAAGTAAAACCGGGAAAAAACGCGAAGCAAACCGGAAGGGAAAAAACAAACGGTGGGAAAGAAAAAAAAAGGTACAACACGCGCATCAGGAACATCCCGACGGCCCCGCCCACGTAGCCTCCAACGAGTCCCACGGTGACGCCAATCGAAACCGCCACTGCGAGCACGACGAGACCGATTTGCAAGGACAGTCGCGTCCCGAAGAGCACGCGACTGAAGATGTCACGGCCCGCCTGGTCGGTCCCGAACGGATGGGAGAGACTCGGCGACTCGAATCGCTGGTCGAAGTGTACCGCGGCCTCACCCTGATAGGCGGCGTCGTTCGGGTACGGCGCGACCCACGGGGCGAGGATGGCGAGGAAGATGAGTCCGAGGATAATCCCCAATCCCACGAGCGACATCGGATTCTGCCGGAACCGGTAGCGCAACCGGCCGAAGTCTTCGAATCGGTTCGACAATCGTTCTCCGAGTCCGGTTTCTGTCTCTGTCATGTTAGTTTCCCTCGTGCCAGACGCGCGGGTCGAAGAATCCGTAGAGAACGTCCACGACGAAGTTCACGAACAGGAACGCACCGCCGATAACGAGAGTCACGCCGACCATCGCGTTGATGTCTTTTTGCAGGATGGCCGTGACGCCGTAGGACGCCATACCCGGCCACGAAAAGACGATTTCGACGACGAACGCCGACCCGAGCAAGAACCCGTAGTCGAGTCCGATAATCGTCAGCGTCGACGCGAACGACTTCCGCAGCACGTACTTGTACGCGATTAGCTTGTTCGGGATTCCGTGCGTCTCCAACCCTTCGACGTAATCCTTGTCGTACTCCTCGATGAAACTCGACCGCGTCATGCGGGCGATGTCCGCCATCGGCGCGAGGCTGAGCGTAATCGCGGGGAGGAGCAGGTGCGCTGCCGCGCTCGTGAACGCATCGACGTTGAACGCGAGCGCGCTATCGACGAGCAGGAGTCCCGTCACCTCGATGGGCAACGGACTCACATCGCCCAGCCGACTCGTCGCCGGAAGCCACCCTAACCAGAAGGCGAAGACCAACTGGAGCAGAATGCCTGCCCAGAACGGTGGAAGCGAGACGTTGAAGAACGAAAATACTCGGCTCAGGTTGTCCTGCCAACCGTCCTTGTTCATCCCGGCAACCACGCCGAGTGGAACCCCAACGAGAACCGCGATGAGCATCCCGAGCGTCGTCAACTCGAACGTCGCGGGGAAGAACTCCACGAGGTCCGCCGCGACGTTCCGATTCGAGATGAGCGACTGGCCGAGGTCGCCTTGCACCAGCCCACTCAGATAATCGATGTACTGTATCCAGAGCGGGTCGTTCAGGCCCATCTGCTCGCGGAGTTGCTGGACGGCTTCGTCGCTCGCCCGAGGCCCGAGCGCCAGTCTCGCGGGTCGCCCGGGGATGACTCTCGCCAGCGTAAAGATGAGCATCGAGAGGGCGACGAACATCGGAACTGTCGACAGCCCCCGTTTTATCAGGTACTCCTTGTAGCCCATTGTCGCGCCTCAGCCCTCGTGGAGCCAGTGGAAGGTCTGGCGGTAGCCGGTGATTCCGTTGTCTTCGAACCCCTTTACGGAACCGGCGAGCGCGTTTCTCGTCGCCTGATTCATCACGAAGAGGGCGGGGGCCTCGTCGGCGATGACTCGCTGTGCCTCCTCGTAGAGCGGAATCCGCTTTTCCTTCGAGACGGTTCGCCGAGCCTTCGTCAGGAGTTCGTCCACGCGGTCGTTTTGGTACCACGAGGCGCTGGTCCACGACCCGTGGGAATCACTGTGCCACGCGGGGTAGAGGAACGTGTCCGGGTCAGCGTAGCTAAACGAGAGGTAAATTGCCAGCATGTCGGGCGTGGACTCTTTGCTGGTCACCATCTCGGTGATTTTCGACCAGGGTGCTTTCTCGATGCTCACGCTCGCGCCGAGCTTTTGGAGGTTCGACTGGAGGAGCAGTCCCATGTTCTTCTCGGTAGTCAGTCCGGTGACGTACGTGTACGTGAGGTCGATATCGCTGGCGGAGTACTCGGACTTCTCCAGTTCAGCTTTCGCTTTTTCGAGGTCGGTCTCATACGTTTCGAGGTCCTCCGTGTGGCTCCACATCGCCCCCGGAAGCGGTCCCTTCAGGTGTTCGGAATCACCGAACATCACATCGTTGAGCGCGGTTTCGTAGTCGAAGGCGTACGAAATCGCCTTTCGGACGTGCACGTCGTTCAGCGGTTCGCGCTGGGTGTGCATGTAGATGTAGAAGGGAGTGAACGTCGCCTTCGCACTCACTTTCACGCCGTCGGTTTGAGCCAGTTCGGTGTACGTGTCGAGGGGGAGCCACTGGTCGGACATCTCCGCACCCTGTTTGACCTTCCCGGCGACAGTGGCCGTCTCCTGAACCATATCGGCCGTCACACTCTCATAGCCGTTGTCGGGGAAGGTCCCCCACCAATCCTCGTTCCGTTCGATAACGACCTGCTGCTTCCGGTCGCGCTTGGCTAGCTTGTAGGCCCCGCTTCCGGCGTCGTTGTCTTCGAGCCATTCTGTCCCGTAGTCTCCGTTTGCGCCGAACTGTCCGTCGCTTTTCGTGTTCGCTTCGACCTGTGATTTGTTCAGGATGTAGAGGAATGGGAGCGTAAACGGGAACGGTGCGAAGATTTCGTTCGTGGTCATCTTCACCGTCTTCTCGTCGACGATTTCGACGTTTTCCGGTGAGAGGATACCCGACCACATCCACGAGACGCCCTGCTGCATGTCCATCATCCGCCGGACCGAATACTTCACGTCGGAAGCGGTCACGGGGTCACCGTTGTGGAACGTCGCGTCGTCGCGGAGTTCGAAAGTGTACGTCTTGTTGTCGTCGTCGACCGACCAGTTGGACGCAAGCCACGTCTGGATTTGTGGCGGCGTCTCGTTCGTGTAGTAGAGAAGTGGGTCGTAGACGTTGTGGAGCAGGATTGTCTCCAAGTTATCCGACCCCTTCATCGGGTCGAGTGAACTCGGGGTAATCGTGGTAACGTAGGTAAACTCGCCATCAGTCGACGATTCGTCACTACTTCCGGACTTATTGTCAGTTTGGCCCGCAGTCGTATCCGAACCGTGGGTCGTCGTTGCCGGTTCTTGATTTCCGGTACAACCGGCAAGGAGCGTCCCTGTACTCGCTAATGCACTGTATTTTAGCAGTGTGCGGCGGCACATGTGGCTCTTGTTACTCTCCGACATGATACCTAGCAGCATTCCACATATACTTAAATTTTTCTATAATTCAAACGATGCGGAGGCAACTACTCTTCTAATCGTTCACTATAATGTCTATCCTAGCCCGATTTGTACGATATAACGAACATATTGTTCAAACCTGCGAAAAGTATTTTACTGATCCGACGAAACGTCTCTTTCGTGAGTAGAGATAGCAAGACGCAACGGCTCGCAGTCGACATCGGTGGTACCTTCGTCGATGCGATTACGTTCGACCGCGAGACTCGGAGTATCGACCTCGAGAAGGCGGCGACGACATCCCAACAACCATCGAAAGGAGTGCTCAACTCAGTCGGGAAAGTCGGCGCTTCGCTCGAAGAGACCGAAGCCTTCGTCCACGGGACCACACTCGGACTCAACGCGGTCCTCGAACGAGACGGCGCAAAGACCGGTATCATCACGAACGAGGGATTCGAGGACGTGTACGAAATCGGCCGAACGAACCTCGAACGCGACGCGATGTACGACATCAACTATCAGAAACCTGCGTCCCTCGTCCCCCGTCGGCGACGGGTTGGTGTCCCCGGTCGGTTGAATGCTAGCGGGGCGGTCGTCGAAGAACGCGATCCCGACGCTGTCCGCGATGCCGCGGCGTACCTCGTCGACGAACAGGGGGTCGAGTCCATCGCAATCTGTTTCCTCCACTCGTACCAGAACGACCAACACGAACAGGCCGCAGCGCAAATCGTCCGCGAAACCCGGCCCGAGGTCAGTGTCTCCGTCTCAAGCGACATCAGCGGCGAATACCGCGAATACGAGCGGACGAGCACGGCCGTTCTCGACGGCTACATCAAACCGATTTTCGAGAACTACGTCGATACGCTCGATTCGAACCTCGGACAGAGCGGCTTCGACGGGTCGTTTTTCATCACTCGCTCCGGTGGTGGCACGCTTACCGCAGAAAGCGCGAAAACCGCACCAGTACACACGATTCTTTCCGGTCCCGCGGGGGGACTTATTGGCGCGTCCCACGTGGGCAACGTAACCGGTAGAGAGAACCTGATTACCGTGGATATGGGTGGGACGAGCCTCGACGCTGCAGTCATCGAGGACAGCTCTCCCGTGGTGAAGTACGATTCGTCGCTCGAACATCAACCGATGATGATTCCAGTCTTCGACATCCGGACAATCGGTGCCGGCGGCGGCTCTATCGCGTGGCTCGATGGTGAACTCCTCAAAGTCGGGCCGCAAAGTGCCGGCGCTGACCCCGGTCCCATCTGTTACGACAACGGCGGAACCGAACCGACCGTCACCGATGCCGCACTCGCCCTCGGCTTCCTCGACCCGAACGACTTCCTCGGCGGCGAGATGGAGACGGCGGAAGCCGCAGCACTCGACGGTATCGAATCGAAGTTGGCGGACCCGCTCGGGATGTCGGTCCACGAAGCGAGTAAGGGCGTTTTCGACGTTGCGCTCGCAAACACCGTCGGGGCGATTCGCGAAATCACGGTCGAAAAGGGACTCGACCCGCGGGACTTCTCGATGGTCGCCTACGGCGGTGCCGGACCGATGTTCGTCCCGCTTCTCGCGCGTGAAATCGGCGTCAACGAAGTGCTCGTCCCGCAGGCCCCCTCGGTCTTCTCCGCGTGGGGAATGCTGATGGCCGATGTCGTCTACGACTTCTCGCAGACGCATATCGCCGTCCTCGACGATATCGACCTCGAAACCCTCGAATCCGAGTTTTCCGAACTGGAAGACGAGGGTCGTGAAACGCTCGAAAGCGAAGGCATCGAAGAATCCAGACAGGAAATCGAGCGCGCGGTCGAGATGCGGTACTTCGGTCAGGAACACACGGTCGAAGTGAACGCGGACGGCGTCGAATCTATCGCCGAACTCGCCGAACGGTTCGAAGCGCAACACGAGACTCGATACGGCCACACCATGGACGACCCTGTACAGGCTGTCCACCTCCGCGTCCGCGCGGTGGGCGAAAACGACAAGCCGAGCCTCGACTCCGAGGACCCACGGACGGAGGGCGAACTCGAACCTGTCGGCAGCCGCAGCGCGTACTGTTTCGCCGAGAACGAATTCGTTGACTTCGACGTGTACCAACGCAGTGACCTGGCACCGGGCGACGAACTCGCCGGACCCACCGTCGTCACTGAACCGACCACCTCGCTCGTCTTCCACTCCGACCAGACTGCGACGGTCGACGAGTACGGACACATCACTATTACCACCGGAGGCGACCAATGAGCGCACAACACGATATCGACGCGGCGACCGTCGAGGTTATCCGGAACTACCTCACGTCGGCCGCGACCGAGATGCAACGAACGCTAATCAGAACCGCGTACAACACCATCATCTACGAGATTCTCGACTTCGGAATCTCGGTGTTCGACAAGGACCTCAACCTCATCGCCGACTCGCCGGGACTCGCGTTGTTCCTCGGTGCGAACGACTACGGCATCGAGAAAGCGGTCGAACACGTCGGCGAGGAGAACATGAATCCGGGGGACGTGCTCATCATGAACTATCCCTACTGGAGCGGAACGCACACCCTCGACGTGCTTCTTTTCGCGCCGGTCTTCCACGACGACGAACTCATCGGCTACACGACGTGCCGAGCGCACTGGCTCGACCTCGGGGCGAAAGACTCCGGCTACGTCCTCGACTCGACCGACGTGCATCAAGAGGGCGTGCTCTTCCCCGGCACGAAAGTGTACAAGGAGGGCGAACCGGACCCCGAAATCATGGACATCATCCGGTTTAACTCCCGGATGCCGGAGAAAGTCATGGGCGACCTCAACGCCCAGATTGCGGCCGTCAGAACCGGCGAGGAACGGTTGCAGGAACTCTACGAAAAGTACGGCGGTGAGACCGTCGAGGCGGCCATCGACAAAGTGCTCGAACACGGTGAAACCACCGCCCGCACTGCCGTCGAGGACCTCCCTGACGGAACGTGGTCGGCAACCGGCTACGCCGACGGCGTCAATCGCGAGGCTGGCGACCTGATTAAACTTCGAGCGGAAGTCACAATCGACGGCGACGAGTTTTCGGTCAACTTCGAGGGCTCTTCGGACCAAGTCGACGAACCGCTCAACATTCCGCCGGGGATGTCGGAGACCATCTGCAAACTCTGTTTCAAGACCGTCACGACGCCCGAAGAGGACTCGAACGGCGGGCAGTACGAACCACTGTCAATCGAGATTCCCGAAAACAACATCTTCAACGCCAGTTATCCGGCTCCGACGTTCACCGTCTGGACCGGTATCCTCGGCATCGACGTGGTCTACAAGGCGCTCGCGAAGGCGGTTCCGGACCGCGTTCCCGCCAGTACCGGCGGCGACCTCGCCGACATCATGCTCTACGGGCAGAACCCGGAGACGGGCAGGCCGTTCGTCGAAGCGAACAACGAGGGTGTCGGCTGGGGTGCCGGTGCGGCCCACGACGGCGCGAACGCGCTCATGCACATCAGCGAGACGATGGTCCGCAACATCCCGGTCGAAGTCTTCGAGAACAAAGCCCCCATCAGGTTCGACCAACTCTCGCTCCGCGAGGACTCCGGCGGGCCGGGCAAGCACCGCGGCGGCCTCGGTATCCGCCGCGACTTCCGTATTCTGGAACCCGTCGGCGCGCTCTCGATTATCCAGAAGACGCGCACCGACAACTGGGGGATGGACGGCGGCGACTCCGGCGCAAAGAACGTGGTCGTCCTCGACTCGGACGAAGACGACTTCGACGACCGCGTGCAGGTTCTCGTCGATAACGATGACCTGCACGATGGCGACGGCAAACACGTCGGGATGTTCCGCGGGGAGTTCGTTCCGGGCGAGGTCATCTCGAATCGGACCGCTGGCGGCGGCGGCTTCGGCGACCCGTTCGAGCGTGACCCGGAGGCCGTCAGACAGGACGTTATCGACGGCTACGTCTCCCGTGAGGCCGCCGAGGAACAGTACGGTGTCGTCGTGACCGAAGACGCGGAAATCGACTTCGAAGCGACCGAAGCGCGTCGTTCGTCCGGCGACTAGCGAGACACGAATCGACTATCGAACCACGCCCTGCCGACGCTGCGATATCGACCAAGGCTCTCCAGTGATCACCCACCAAGTTCCTCAGTAAATCCCGCCAAAGCCCCCGATACGCAACCACCGAGGGTTCCAACGGGACCGGCCTATGGTCCCCAACGAGGTATGCCCCAAACGACCTCCAAACTCCTTTCTGATTTCCGGCCCGAGCGCGTTTCAGATTCTCGGATACCCGGATTCGCTTTCCTGGATACTCGCTTCCGGCCTCGCTCTCGATTACCAGTCGAAGTTCACAATTACCGAACGTACTCGGTCAGGTCCATCGGTTCGTCGACGAACAACTGCTCATCCATCAGTTCGAGAGTCTCGGCAACCGCTGGCTCGAATGCTAACTGGTCGAGCACGTCAGCGTCGAGGTCGACGCCGGGTGCGACTTCGGTGAGAACGAGTCCGTCAGCATCGAGTTCGAAGACCGCACGTTCCGTCACGTACACCACTGGTTGTCCGATGCGAGTGGCGTAGTCGCCGCTGAAGGTGACCTGTTCGACCGACTCGCAGAACTTCTGTTTGTCTCCCTCGCGGTCGATTCGGAGTTCGCCACCGTCAACTGTCGTCTCCAACCCGCCGGTCGTGAGCGTCCCACAGAAGACCACTTTCTCGGCGTTCTGCGTGATGTTGATAAAGCCGCCGCAGCCGGGTAGTTGCGACCCGAATCGACTGACGTTGATATTGCCGTCGCCGTCGACCTGCGCCATCCCGAGGAAGCCAACGTCGAGGCCGCCGCCGTCGTAGAAGTCGAACTGTTGGGTGGACGAGACGAGTGCGTCGTGGTTCGTCGCCGTTCCGAAACTGATTCCGCCCGTCGGCGACCCGCCGACCGGCCCGGACTCGACGGTCTGGGTAATCTCGTCCGCGACGCTACCCGCTTCGGCGACGACCGGAACGAGTTCGGGAACACCGACGCCGATGTTGATGACCGAGTCGGGGACGAGTTCCATCGCGGCGCGACGAGCGATGACCGTTCGCGCCGATATCGGCGCGTCGTCGCCCGTATCGCCCGTCTCCTCGGTCAGAGGCGGGCGAACATCGCCAGCATACGCGGGATTGTAGGCCTCTGCGTAGGTTTGTTTGTGCTGGTCCTCGGGTGCGACGACGACGCTGTCGACGAGGACACTCGGAACGGCAACGTCTTTCGGGTGAAGCGTCCCCGATTGCGTCACGCGCTCGACCTGTGCGATGACCGTCCCGCCGGAGTTGTGCGCCGCCTGCGCGGTCGCCAACACGTTCGAGGTGAGCGCTTCCCGCTCCATCGAGAGGTTCCCGTTTTCGTCCGCGGTCGTCGCCCGGATGAAGGTCACGTCGACGGGAATTGATTCGTAGAAGAGACATTCGTCGCCGCCGAGTTCGACGGCGTGGACGAGGTCTTCGGTCGTCTCGTCGTTCGCCTTTCCGCCCTCGTTCCGCGGGTCGACGAACGTTTCGAGACCGACCGTCGAGATGGTCCCCGGTTTGCCTGCGCCCGTATCTCGCAACAGGTGGTCCATGACGCCGAATGGGAAGTTGTACGCCTCGACGTCGCCGTCGACGATTCGCTCCATCAGTTCCGGGACGAATCCCCAGTGGCTTCCGATGACGCGCTTCAACATTCCATCTTGGGCGAGATGCGACACCCCGTTACCGTCTCGGTCGCCCTCTGCGGCGGGATGGTAGAGCGTTAGATTGCCGGGGGTACCGGTTTCCACGTACCGGTCTGCGAGTCCGCTGAGCAAGTATTCGGGAATCCCAACCGCGACGAACCCGGCGACTGCGAGCGTGTCGCCTTCATCGACACGTGAAACGGCGTCGTCAACATCTTCGATGAGAACCATGTCCCATACTCGCTGCGAGCGGTATTTTTACTTGATTATTCGGGAAGGACTGGATCCGCTCGTCTAAAGAGAACAGCGAGAGTTCCACGGGTCACCTGACCCGTGGTCGTTTACCCCGCTCGGACAGATTATCGGGACCCACTGCCAGCCTCGTCTTCGACCCCGGTGTCATTGCGGTGACCTTCAAGATAATCCACAACCGAGCCTATCCCCGAGATTTCCTGATAGATGGGTACTGATTCGATCGGTATCGTCCGCGACCACGTCCTCGACACTTCGACGGCGACTCGAGTTCACGCCGGACTCGAATCTGAGTACATTCCGATGTATGTGTTACAGTTGATTCTTGATGTCGAATTGTTTGGATGACGTGGCAC
>NZ_JBZRPK010000101.1:0-1036 GCF_058382125.1 Haloferax sp. s1 | reverse complement strand
GAGGTGTTATGTTCGAACATGCCCTAACGCGAGTAGAGGGGATGCGTCCTGGCGTAGGGGCAACCAGTTCAGGTGCGCGGGCCGGTGGAGGGTGAATCGGGTGACCTCCGAGGAACTGACCGCCCCGCCGGTCGCATTGACGACAGGGATCACGACTTCGTGGGTACCCCGATTCATGTTCTCCAGGGGGAAGCTGGTGTCGCGGCTCGGCCGCGTTCGCTCTCCATCCAGTTCGAGTGCGTAGTGGTGACCGGAACGCAGCGAGGGCTGCGATTGAAAGCGCACCACGACCAGGCCGTCACCGCGCCAGAAAGCGCTGTCGTGTTCCGGCTGAGTGACTTCGATGGACTGGTAGCCCTGCTGTCCGTCGTTTCCGCCGTCGCGTTCCGATTCGCTGCTGCGGTGACGGCGTTCGCGCGCCGCGCCATCAGGCAGGCTGACCTCGGGCAGGGGGTCCAGCTCCATGGCTTCACTGTCATCGTCGGCCGGCTCGTCTGAGTAGGTTACGTTGCCGTTCTCGTCCACGTGCCGGTAGATCTCGCCGGCGATGAGACTGCCCGGGGGCAGGAGAAGGGCTATAATCAGCACTGTAAGGGGAGCTGTTGAGCGCACCAAGGAGCCTCCGGATTCGGGACGTCGGATATCTTATCCTGATTATTTAAGCACCGCGTTGCCAATTCAACAAAAAACCCGGCGCGGGTTGCCCCGGGCCGGGTTTTGACAGGCATTGACTCCGTGCTTAGACGGAGTAGTACATGTCGAATTCCACCGGATGGGTGGTCATGTTGTAGCGGGTTACGTCCTCACGCTTGAGTTCGAGGTAGCCCTCGATCATGTCCTCGGTGAATACGCCGCCACGGGTCAGGAACTCGTGGTCCGCTTCCAGCGCGTCCAGCGCTTCCTGGAAGGTTTCCGCCACGGTCGGGATCTCCAGTGCCTCTTCCTTAGGCAGGTCGTACAGGTCCTTGTCCATGGCTTCGCCGGGGTGGATCTTGTTCTGGATGCCGTCCAGACCGGCCATCACCAGGGCCGAGAA
>NZ_JBZRPK010000102.1:0-1047 GCF_058382125.1 Haloferax sp. s1 | reverse complement strand
CACAACGCCTGCGCGAGTTTCTCGCGGACGAGTCGCGCCTCCTCGTTCGGAATCTTGAATCGTTCCTGTCGGCCGTCGACGGTGAGGACGACAGTCGTTGCGACGCTCCCGGATTCGAACTCCAGGTCGGAGACGTCGCTGTAGTGGTACGATTCGTAGTCTTCGTCCCAGACTGCACTCCCGATATGGCGGACGACACGCGCGTCGGTGACGGCGAAGGTGAGTTCGCTGAAACGGAACGTCTGGATGACGCTTTCGCCTTCGTCTGTCACGCCAGCGGCCGCGAGCACGCCGCCGACGATAGGCTGCAGTGCATCGTCGAGTCGTTTCGCGGAGAGAGAGAACGTTTCACTCCCGTCGAGACCGTAGTCGAGAGAGATTTTCGCCTTTCGTCGACCCTCGCTTACGGACAGTCGCTCGGCACCGTGCGAAAACTCGTCGACGGACTCGTCCGAAAGGAGACCTTCGGCTCGATAGACGAGCGTCCGCGTCGGAGTTACAAACAGTTCGTCCTCGCCCCCGAGGTGGACGCGGGTCACCACGTCTTCCTCACCAAGGACGGACTGGACGATCTCCGGTTGGCTCATGCGTGTGTGCACCCAGTGTTGGGGCATAAATCCGTGGGTGATGAACCGAATCGAGTGCTGTGGTGACCCGATACAGGGCCGACCGAGATGAGAAGCTTAAATACAACCAGCGCACAACGCCAAGATGAGCCCGGGTGGCTTAGCTGGACATAGCGCCGCACTCATAGGGTTTCACAATCGGTGCGGAACGCCTTGGAAGCCTCCGCCCCTCGCGAGGTCATGCCGGCCTCGTACCTGGGACATGCGGAGATCGTGGGTTCGGAGCCCACCCCGGGCATACCTCAATTCCTTTACATGCCCATTCAAATAGGGTAGCCACATCACTGTCTCCTAATTTTTCACTGGAAACAGAGGGGGCGATTCTCTGATGCCTGTCACGACCAGCAGTGGTTGTGGTAGTTGCTCTTCGTCGGCATCTGTCTCCTCGAACCCGGGACTGTCGTCGAAATCAAGAGCGCGA
>NZ_JBZRPK010000644.1:0-11480 GCF_058382125.1 Haloferax sp. s1 | reverse complement strand
GTGTAGACACGTCAACCGAGTCGGCTGCGAGCAGCAATTCTGGTGGGAGTGCTGACGCGACAGGCGTCTCGACAGCCGACACCGAAGACACGGGCACGGATACGGACGGAGCCGAAGACGTCCCCGCACATCGCGACCCTGCACAACTTCAGGCGGTCTACGACGAACACAAGACGTTCAAGGAAATGACCGACGCACTCGGCGTGGACGTCACCCCGCAGACCGTCCGTAACCAGATGATTCAACACGGGATTCACCAGCCAAACTCCTACGGCGAGACCTCGTCGTCGGAGTCCGACGAGCCGTCTCCGTCCGACTCGCAGGGAGATGCGACCGATATGGAGTCCCAGTCAGAGGTACGGTCAGTTGGTGTGAGCGAAAAGCCGGATACGACGTCGGCGACGAGGGACGCAGAGAGAGAGGATAAGGCGGACAGAGACACAGAGTCAGAAGATAAGGCAGACACAGAGGGAGAGGATGAGATAGACACAGAGGGAGAGGATGAGATAGACACAGAAACAAAAGAGAAGACAGACACAGTGACGGAGACGACCGCAGGCTCCGACGCAACCGAGCGCGAGACTGACGAAGCGACAGAGACACAGCCCGAGTCAACGACAGCGTCGCTTCCACCGCTTCCGGAGGAGTTTGCACACCTCGAACTCACCATCATCGAAGTCTGCGACGCAGTCGAAGGCGCGAAGACACTCTACGAAGTCGAGCGCACCCTTGGACTCGACCGAGAACCCGTTCGCGATCTCCTGTCGACGCTCGACCTCCTCGAACTCGTCACGGGACGGATGGTGCGTCGCGACCAACCGTCTGCCGCCGAACCCGAGATTCACGAGCGGGTTCACACAGCGCTGGACGCATAATAGCCAGTACAACCCGTCCTTACATGCACCCTTCCCAACCTGCACAGTTATAGCCTAGTATCTCAAATTCACTATATGGTGAATATAGAAAATATAAACGAGACGGGAACCCAAACACCGGTCGAAACCCCACGAAGCGGTCCACTCGGACTCTGGGACCGGCTCGTTGGACCGAGCGCGAGCGTCACGGAACAGGCACTCGTACTGGCGTTTGGGGTCGTGTTCACCGGCGTCGTGTTCTTCTACGCCCGTACGAAAGCACTCGATTGGACGGTGATTCAGCAACTACTCGTCGCGTTTCTGGCACTCGACATCGCGGGGGGTATCGTCGCCAACACGACTACGAGCGGGGTCGAATGGTGGCACCGGCCCTCGCAGCGCCGCCGCGACCACTTCGCGTTCGTGGCACTCCACATCTACCCGTTCGCGCTGGCGCTGGTCTTCGAGACGGTTTCGTGGGCCGAAGGCGCGCTCGTCTACGGTTATCTCCTCGGGAGCGCGGCGATGATTCTCCTGAGTCCGCGGCACCTTCGACGACCGGTCGCGATGCTGTTCACGGCAGTCGGAATCCTGCTTGCACTCGTGGGCGTTTCGTTTGGACCGGGATTGGAGTGGTTCGTTCCGTTCCTCTACCTCAAACTCCTCGGGGGACACCTCGCAGCGGAGTGAGGGCGAGAAAACGACCGAGTGAAGGATAGCAGAAAACGACCGAGTGAAGGATAGCAGAAAACAAGAACCCTTCAGCTGAGGTGACGCTACGAGTCGTCGCCCGTCGAGTCGCGCGCCTCGACTTCGGCGGCGACGGCGAGGAACTCGTCGAGTGAGACGTTCGTGAAAAACGAAAGTAGCTGTTCGGACTGGTCGTAGAAGTGTTGGAGGTCCGCAATCCGCGCTTGCGCCTGTGCCGTCTGTTCCGTCTCGGGCGCGTTGTCGAGCGTCTCCTGTGCCGTTTCGAGCGCCCGCGTCATGATTCGAATCTCGCGGCGACCCTGCTGTTCGAGAAATTCCTGCATAACTGTCCAGAAGTCCGTCTCGGCCTCGAAGTACACTTTCCGGCCCTCACCGGGACTCGACTGCCGACGGACGAGGTGATACGGTTCTAACGCGGACATGGCGTTGCTCGCGGTCGATTTGGCGTAGCCCGATTCGGCAACTAACTCGTCGAGCGACATGGGTTCCCCCACGAAGTACAGCAGTCCGTAGATGTGCCCGTAGCTCCGGTTGAGCCCGTACATCTCCGCTGTTCGGGCCATCGCATCGGCGATTTCGACCTTTGCGTCGTCGTATGCGTCGGCGGTCATGACGCGGTGTTCGCGCCGGAATAGTAATACAGTATCGAGACTATATTCGGTATATAGTGAATATAGAAAACATAAGGTCGGAGCGAACGGGAGCAGAGCGATGACGCGTGTGTTGGTCGCCGGGGCAACCGGCTATCTCGGAAGGCACGCCGTACAGGCGTTCAGCAATCGGGGATACAGCGTCCGGGCGCTTTCGCGACCGCAGTCGGTGGACAAACTCTCGACCGCGGGGAAGTATCTCGAACCGGCAGTCCGCGACGATATTGATGACCTCTTTGTCGGGACTGCGACCGACCCAGACACTCTCGGGGGACTGTGCGACGATGTGGATGTCGTGTTTTCGTCGCTCGGAGTGACTCGTCAGCAGGCGAGCCACTGGGAGGTAGACTACGAGGCGAACCGGACGATTCTCAATCTCGCGGCTGCGGCGGCTGTCGACCAGTTCGTGTTCGTCTCGGTAGAGCGTCCGGACCTCTGGGGGTCGCTCATCGAACCGCGGGAGCAATTCGTCGCGGAACTCCACGAGTCGGGCCTCTCACATACCGTCGTCCGCCCGACGGGCTACTTCTCAGATATGACCGAATTCTTCGAGATGGCACGCCGCGGCCGGGCGTTTCTCGTCGGCGACGGGACGGCACAGATGAATCCCATCCACGGGGCTGACCTCGCCGAGGTGTGTGTCGATGCCGTCGGCGACTCCCGAAGCGAATTCTCCGTTGGCGGTCCGGATGTCTTCACCTACGACGAGATTGCCGAACTCGCGTTTGATGCCCTCGACAAGTCGCCGACGGTGACGCACCTCCCGAAGTGGCTCGTCGATTCCCTACTGACGGCGGTCCAACCGTTCAATCGACGCTATGCAGCGCTGGGAAGTGCGTTCTCGGATATTCTCACGACCGACGTGGTTGCCCCGAAAACGGGGTCGCACTCGCTGGCGGAGCAGTACGCGAAGTTGGCGGCGCGTACGTGAGAGAAAAAAGCGGAAGATTACCGGGCGTCGTCGACGAACTCCCGAGCGTCGGCCAACAACGCATCCGCACGGGCCTCGTCGCGGGCTTCGGCAGTCAACCGAATCAACGGCTGTGTCCCGCTCGCGCGAACGAGGAACCAGCCGTCGTCCTGTTCGACGCGGACGCCGTCGAGCGTCGATACGGCGTCAGGGTCGTAGGTATCTAAGAGCGCACTGCGGACCGCGCTCATCACTTCGCGTTTCCGGTCGGTTTCGACACTTGTCCGTCGCAGTGGGTACGACGCGAGTTCTTCGCGCTGCGCTGCGAGCGGGCCGCGTCGGTCGATGAGTTCGACGAGCTTGCACGCCGCCAGCGGACCGTCGGGGCAGAGCGTCTCCGCGGGCCAAATCCACGCGCCGCTCGGTTCGCCGCCGAAGACGACATCGTCGTCACGGGCCGCCTCCGCGACGAACACGTCGCCGACTTTCGTCCGGGTGAGCGACGCGCCCTGCGTGTCGAGTACGTCGTCGACGACGAGACTCGTGTTGAGCGGGGCGGCGACGCGTTCGCCGGAGGATACGGCCTCACGACCGAACAGCGCGAGGAGTTCGTCGCCTTCGATGAACGACCCCGTTTCGTCGACAGCCATCATGCGGTCGGAATCGCCGTCGTGTGCAATGCCGAGGTCGGCATCTGTACTTTCGACGACCGAACACAGCGTCTCGCAGGTTTCGGCCGTTGGCTCACTCGGCCGGCCGGGGAAGCGACCGTCGGGCGTGGCATTGAGTGTCTGTACGTCACACCCCAGACGACGGAGGGCCTCGACGGTCGCGCCACCCATGCCGTTTCCGAGGTCGACGACGACCGAAAGGTCGCCTTCGATATCGACTGCCGAACAGAGCGCATCGACGTGTCGGGCGGTGAGGTCCGGTGCAGTCGACTCGTCGCCGACAGCGTCCCACGCCGCGTATGACCGCTCGTCGGCGTCGAGCGCGGCTTCGATTTCCGTGCGCCGATCCTCGCCGAACGCTTGGCCAGACGGGGCCCACAGTTTGAATCCATTATCTTCCGGCGGGTTGTGCGAGGCGGTAATCATTAGTCCAGCGTCCGAGTCGGTCCACCCGACACCGCGTGCGAGCGCCGGCGTCGACACTTGACCGGCGCGGACGACTTCCACACCAGCACTTCGGAGCGCCGCACTCGCTGCATCGGAAAGAAGCGGGCTGGTCGTTCGTGCGTCACGGCCGACGACGACGCGGTTGTTCCCACAGGCTGCGAGCGCCTGTCCAAGTGCTGTCGCAAACTCGGGCGTGATAAGGTCCCCGACGGGTCCCCGCACACCACTCGTTCCGAACATGTGCGACGATTTTCTCATTGAACAATGAACGCTTCGGCCTACAAACCGACCACGTATCGATAGACGAAATCAGGAACTAACAGGATTGTGCCGGGGAACATCGGCTTTCTTCCCGAGATTGACCTGAAGAGATGTGCAACAGAGATAACTACAGAACACCCCAGTCTTCGGGACAATATACGTAGAGGCCCCTAATGGGGCAGGAACAGCCAGCGGAGCCAATAGTGTGTAGTGGGTGTACACAGTATCAGCGCTGACCATTCACCCAGACACGGTTCTCCAAGAAAAAATATTTGGTTGGCATGTACTGCTAGTACTTTCAGAGGCAATTTCGAAGAGCCAGTCGTGAAACGGGCATCGGTCGGGCCGCCCGCGACAACGGTTCAGATGCGTAGTCCAATACGACCACTCAAGAGGTAAGTGTTAGGTAATGTATATTATATTAGATATACATTCTCTCCCCCACAAATAGACAGTTTATCGAAATATCACATCATCTATGTACTACAATTATTAGAGATTATCAACCACCAATCGGAGCGGACAGGTGTGTCTTCGCACACACCGAAACAGTCAGCACTCAGTCGCACTGTAACGGTGCTATTGGTGTTAGTGCTCACAACCGCAATGCTCCCCACAGGCGTGGCGAGCGCGGCGGCGGACACTGACATCACTGCACTCGAAACCACCAATCAGTTCGCGATGGACGAAGCCGCCGGACCAGCCGACGTGTCCATCACCGAACTCCAGTCGAATACGACCGACGGCGACGCCTCGGCCTACGAAGGTCAGGTCGTCAACACCTCGGGAACCGTCACAGCAACCAACGCCAATGGCTTCTTCTTGCAGGACGCGTCCGCGGACGATGTTCAGCACAGCGGCGTGTACGTCTACACCGGCGGCGCGCCGAGTGTCGCACCCGGCGATGTCGTGGACGTGGAAGCTCCCGTAAAGGAGTACAACGGACTCACGGAACTCGACCTGACGGGCGACAACAGTTCGGTTTCGACAACCGGCAGTGAGTCCGTCCCTGAAGCGACGCCCATCTCCACGGCGGACGCCGCACAGGAAGCCTACGAGGGCGTCTTCGTCAACGTGACCGACCTCGAAGTCACGAAAACGCCCGGCCAGTACGGCGAGTGGGCAGTCACCGACGGCTCGTCAGCCATCGCCGTGGACGACAAGACGACCGGCGACGAGACCACGCCGAGCGAGAATGGAAGCACCATCGACGCCATCGAAGGCCCGGTGTTCTACAGCTTCGGCGCGTTCAAGCTTCAGCCTGCGACCGTTTCGAACCTGACCGCCCCGGGAACCGGCGGCGGCGATGGCAGTGACGGGGGAAGCGGAGACGGTTCCGATAACACCACGAGTCCGAACGAGACGACGATTACGCTCGTCGGCTACAACGACATCGGCAAGGCCGCGGCCGGTTCGGGCGACGACGAACTCGGCCGGATGATTACGCTCATCGAACAACAGCGCGCCAACGCGGACGGTCCCGTGTTCGTCGCCGGCGGCGGCGACGAACTGAGTCCGCACGCCCTCCGCAACTACGACGGCCTCGACAAGCCCTACGAACCGCCGGTAACGGCGCTGAACCTCATCAACCCCGACGCTGAGGTCGTCCAGAATCACGAACTCGACTACGACGAAGACGCCGGGGCCAACGACTTCGCCGTCTTCGAAGCAATCTCCAACGAATCCACCTACCCGTGGTTGCTCGCCAACGTGGTTCACGAGGACACCGGCAAGAACCTCCCAGGAACCCAGAACTACACCGTCGTCGAGCGCGACGGTGTCCGCGTCGGCTTCTTCGGACTCACCGACGAGGCTATCAACGCCAAGACAGACGGCGTCATGGAGCGCAACGGCTACAAAGTCCTCGACCCGACGACGGCCGCACAGCGGACGACGAACACCCTCCGCAACGAGGAGAACGTCGATGTCGTCGTCGCGCTCGCGCCGCTCGGCATTCCGGACTCGAAGCAACTCGCACGGGACGTCGACGGGATGGACGCGCTCATCTCCGGCGACGACCACCAGCGTTACTCCCCGCAGCAGACCGACGGCGTCCTCATCGGCGAGACGAGCGGGAAGGCAAGCGCCATCATGTCGATGAAGCTCACCGTCGAAGACGGCACAGTCACCGATTCGTCGGGCGAACTTGTCGACGTGACGACCAACACGTCCCGCAACGAGACGTGGAAGAACTACATCAACCCGCTCCGCGAGGAGTACCTCAACACGAAGCTCGCAACGGCGGTCATGCCGGAACACACGGGTGTCGGCTCTAGCTACACCGACGACTCCGCCACGGGCCACCTTGTCACTGACGGGGTTCGCAACTACACCGGCGCAGACGTGGCCGTGACGAACGCCGGCGGCATCCGCGACACGCTCTACCCGACCGACAAATACGGCGCGGGCGAGACGTTCAACATCACCCGCGGGATGGTCACCTCGACTCACTCGTTCGGAAACACCATCGTCGTCGTGGAAGTGACGGGCGCGGAACTCCGCGAGGTCGTCAAGAGCCAAATCACGCCGCTCGGTATGGAGAACCAGTACGGCACACAAACCCAAGAACAGGTAAGCGGCGTCACCTTCGAATGGGTTCCGCACTCCGACAGCGCGTCCCCAAGTGAGGGCGATGCGACCGTACAGGACCTCACGGTGAACGGCGAACCCGTCAACGACTCCGAGACGTACACGCTCGCAGTCAACTCCTACATCGCCGACGGCGGCAGTAGCTACCCACTCGCCGACGCTCCGCGCGTGAAGGTGTACAACGAGACGACGATGGCCGAAGGTGTCATCGGCTACCTCCAGAACCGAAGCACAATCGAAGCCGTCGAAGTCGATACCGAGTCCGACGACCGGATGCGCCGCGTCGACACGGTCGTCGACGCCTCAGCAGTCGACATGTCCGCATCGAACGGCCAGACGACGTTCACCATCGACGCCCCCTCGCGTGTGACCGGCGTCGACGGCGCGGCAGCGTTCGCCGACCGCAACGGTACGTACGTCACGACGACGAACGTCACCTACGACGGCCAGTCCGGTACGGTGACTGTGACGGTCCCGACTGACGAATTGGCCGCCTTCGAGACGGCCCCGCTCGCGCCTAACTCGGGTATCGACCTCTACGTCGACTACACCGACAGCGAGTATTCGAGTCAGTACGAGAACTTCGACACCGCAGTGTTGAATGTCGACCTCGAAACCGGGTCGCCGACGCCGACACCGTCGCAGTCGGTCGCGCTCGCCATCGGAGACAGCGACGGACCCGTCCCGCTCGGCGACGAACGGGAATTCGAAATCACCGCAAGCGACGTCGAGCAGGGCATCGGTGCCTACGAAATGACGGTGACGGTCGGCGACGCCGAGGTTGCTCGCATCACCGACGTTTCGTTCGCCAGCGAACCCGGCTTTTCGGAAGTTCACATCAGTGAGAACGGAACGAGCGCGGACATCGCCGTCGCAGGTGCCGAAGCGTCCGCATCGGACGAACAGGTTCTCGCAACCGTCTCGGTCGAGGGCGTCACCCTCAACGAGTCGACGACGCTCGAACTGACGCCGACCGCCGGGCCGTACGCCCAAAACGGAAGCAGTTACGGGGTCTCGGAAATCGACAACCGACAGGTGACTGTCGAACCCGGTGACGTGACCGGAAACGGGCAGAAGATGGCCGACCCCGACGGTGACGGCACGTTCGAAGACATCAACGGCGACGGCTCCGTGGACGTTGTCGACGCGCAAGCGCTGTTCGTGAACCGCGAAACCGACACCATGCAGTCGAACGTCGATGCGTTCGACCTGAACGACGACGGGAAGGTCAACGTGGGCGACGTGCAGCGACTGTTCTACGGCGCAGATGTCTAAGCCAGTGTTCCAACGCATGTCGACAGCGACGACGCGAATCACGCGGGTGCTCGGCCTTGCAGTCTGTCTCAGTGTGGTCTGTCTGGTCGTGGCTGCCCCAGTCACACTTGCGGCCACAGCGACCAGCGTCGGCTTCGAGACGGGACAGACGACCATCGAACCCGGAGCGACCGAGACGTTCGACGTTGTCGTCGACGACGCCGACGGCGGCGTGGGCGCGTACGACCTGACGATTACGCTCGAAGACGAATCTGTCGGCGAGATTTCTGAGGTGACGCTTCCGGACGGTGCTGAAGTCGCACCGAGAAACGTCTCGTACAGTGATAACCGAACGTCGGCGACCGTTCGAGTGGTCGGTCTCGACACGGCTGAGACGGGAACCGTTCCGATTGCCAGCGTCACCGTCGAAGTGGCTGATTCGACCGGCGAGAGCACGCTGGACGTTGCCGTCTCCAAACTCGGTGACAAAAACGGCAACGCCTACACGGTCTCCGATACCTCTGGAATCGACCTGTCGGTCTCCGAGTCTAACGGGTCGACAGGCGGTGGGGGTGGAGGCGGCGGAGGCGGCGGCGGTTCGGACAACGACGATTCCGACGGCGACGGTTCGGACAACGACTCGCAGACGACCACCGCGAGTTCACCAACGCCGACAACCGACGCACCGACGACGACCGCGTCGGCGACGCCGACATCCCAATCGACGACCGTGACGACACAGGATACCGCGACTGGCGAACCAACGACCGAAACCGGCGTGCCCGGGTTTGGAACCGTGGCTACGCTCGTCGCGGCGGGCGTCTTCAGCCTGCTGCGTGTAACGCGACGGCGTCGCTAGCGACGCTCGGCTATTTTTTTGGCTGTCGCAGAGAGTGTTGTATCTGTGTCTGTGCTCCCGACCCTACTCGAAATAGAGGAGTAGTATGCAAACCGGAGCAATCACAGCACCCCCGAGTAGTATCCCAGCGATAGACGATAGCAAGCCCAACCCTCCATCGGGGGCGAAGGTGAGTCCAGCGTAGATTCCCACTGTGATGCTGATAAGCGTCAGCGTGAAAACTAACGCCGGTGTCAGAACCGGGCGGTTCAGTTCATCTTTCCCGAAGAGTCCGTTTACAGTCGCTTCGAGGTCAGACGCCATGCGATAGTGTTCGTCCACGTCCAGATATAGATGTTGGGCAGACGAGGGTCGGGTACGAAAAAGTATGTCTTGCAACCGCCCTCAGGTCGTATCGTGTGGCACGTACGCGCCAAGGTACAGAGCACGTACTCACTAAATGCACACCGACAGTCTGTGTACGCCAAGACACCTAATCACGATGAATCGAAACGAAACGTCTGAAGGGAGGTGGCGGATTTCGGATGCAGTTGTCGGAGGTTTTACACTGCTAATCGCGTCCCGGATGGGATTTCGTTCGCATTTTCTCAGCGCAGTTAGGATTGCGATGTTTAGTGTCGTTGCCGCGCTGCGATTTCGGTCACGGCGTGTTCGCGCGTGGATGGACGAGCACACATGGGGCTTTGTTGACGATTCTGACCGTGTTTTTCCTCATTACGGTCGCCGGAGTGTATCCATGACGACCGCTGCCCGCGAATTAGTCGCCGCTAGTCGAGGTAAACGGGTGATTGCCACCGAGGAAGGGAGTGGTCAGACTGCCTCAGTAGTGTGGTGGTGGGGGGAAGAGAGGTACCGAGGCGGATGGGCATCTGACCAGTATCCGATTTTCACTGAAGTATGAAAAACATACTGGTAGTAGTTACCATCGATAGCGCCCAAATCAGCCAATAGATGAAGCCTACAAACGAGACATAGTTGGTGTAATCGGCACGAAGCCTCGTTAACGGTGGTTCGATAGGTTACAGCGACTATATTCAACCGCAACCACATTGTTTTTCATTGATAGGTTCGATAGCTACCACTATGGCCCTCCATTCAACGACGAGTGTCGAACCGATTCCGAGCGTCGACGGACTCCCTGTGTACGCAGCGTCGGGGAACCGCATTGGTGAGGCAATCGACCTCTGTGTCGACCTCGAAAACGACTGTGTGACGGGGCTTCTCGTCTCGATGGACGAGCCACTGGCGAACGTCGAAGCGGGGGAACGCGGCGTTCGAATCCCATACCGGTTCGTCGATGGCATTGCAGATATCATCGTCCTGACGAGCGACCCCATCATCGAATCCGTGGAGTGATGGTTCTCCCGTTTCCGACGGATGTAGACACGTTGATAGTTCGCAATCGAGAACAAGAGGTATGAGTCTCTACGAGTCGATACATAAGTTCGTCGGCGACCACGAGACGCTTCACTCGGTCAGCCAGCATGAGCAGGCGACGGTGCTCCTGACGGACACGCGTCTCGTCGAAGTCCAGTATACGGCCGGCGGGGAGAAGCCGGAAGACCTCACAAGGTTGCGGTCAATCCAACTCAATCGCTCACTCTTTGCCGGATACTCGGTGGTGTTCGATGAGGACCGGACGGTCATCGAGTTCCACGGGGAATCCGGCGATACGGTCGAATCGGTCACGTTACCCGCCCGAGACCACGGATTCGTCGCCACGTTCTCGGCGGTCGTCGGCGATGCCGAAGCGGCCGAAGTGGCCTCACAGTAGCTGCCGTGGTGTGAATCTGTGCCAGTACGTGACAATCTATTTATGAAATAGACACTGAATGTGAGGTGTCGTGAAAAACGACCCTCGGTGCGCCTACGAGCACGTCTACCGCGATACAACCGACGAGCAGGTGGACGTCAAAGAGGGCCCCACCGTCTGGCAGTGTCCACATCCAGCGAGCGGCGCGACCGAATACTGTCTCTTTCACGCGCCGATTGAGGGGAAGAACGCGGAGGCGGTGACGGAGAGCCTTCTCGACGTTGTTAACGACCCCACGAGACCGTCTGTGTTCATCGGCGGGAAGTTCGAGACGCTCGGGTTGGCGGCGGCGGGGCTCGAAAGGGAGGAACCAAACCAGCCCCGCGGGGCCCTGGTTCACCCCCACCCCGACCTCAGAGATGCGACCGTTGATGCTCCCCTACGACTCCACGGGGGGTCGGGGGGTGGGGTGGTGGGCATTCCACCATTTGAGGCGCGTGTCACCGTGTCCTGCCGGGCGA
>NZ_JBZRPK010000103.1:0-1056 GCF_058382125.1 Haloferax sp. s1 | reverse complement strand
TCTCGATCTGTGTCTCCACCGAGGCTGGGAGCGCGATCTGTGGTGTGTCGGTGTCAATACTGGCTGCAAACTCACGTGCTTCGTCGACGGTCGCTTGCGAGTGCGCTGGCGTTTGGCCCGTCAGCACGTTCACCGGTGTCTCCGTCTCGTCGGTGAATAGGACGTCTTCGAAGGTGTGCGTTCCCAAGATTGCCTTGGGGTTCAACTCGCAGTCGTGGAACGGATCGTCAGCTGGTTGCTCGGTCATGGAATCACGAGCCTACGTGGGGGCTCAGTTCTTTCAGCCCTCGAAAAACAGCGCCTGCCTCGAAACAGAGCACCCTACGAGCGGTTCAGGCTCGCCTTCTCGAAGGGTGATTCCCCAGTCGGAATGAGTAGCTCCTGCCGGTCTCCGACCCGCTCAGCGAGCTTCCGTTTCAGATACTGCCTCGCCGTCGACGGTGTGAAGACGCCTTTGTCGAGCATGTCGCCGACGATGTCTTTGAGGGCAGCGAACTGTCCCTGCAGGTGGCCGTCGCCGACCGGCTCGCCGTCGTACCAGCGCACCGTCGCGAGCGCGCCGTTCCCGACCGTCGCTCCCTGTTCGACCGTCTCCGAGTCGTACTGGAGCCCGAACCACAGCGTCCGATAGGCGGTCACCTCGAACGTCGTCGACACCTCGAAGAACGCCTCGCGGAGGAGGTAGTCGAGATGGTCAGCGACGATCTCGTCGAGGGTGACCCCGGTGGCTCGGGGCTTCGGATCGACGACCGTCGACGGTCGATCCTCGTCGGCGAGGTAGCCGTCGACCGCATCTGCCTCGAGGCCATCGGCCAGCTCTGCGAGGAGCTGTTTCGTCCACTTGGAGTCGGTGTCTTCGCCACCGAACGGCGACTCAGCCGAGATTCGGTACTTCAGTTTCAGGTCCGCAGCACCCCAGTGAGAGTAGTGGAGCGTGTACTGGCCATCGGTACGTTCGTACGCAACAAGTGCGCGGTGTCCCATGATTCAATCACCTCACGAGGCGATGCTTGTGCTGTGTCGCCCCGCACCCCCTCCTGGGGGGGAGAACAACGC
>NZ_JBZRPK010000104.1:0-1057 GCF_058382125.1 Haloferax sp. s1 | reverse complement strand
GCTGCTCCAGCCTGAACACGCGGTGGTCATCGCCGAGTTCGGTCGCTTGTTGTTCGAGTGGTTCGGCTCGTCGCCCCGCAATCGTCGGTGATGCGTCGTCGGCGACGGCCCTGTGTGCGATTAGCGACCCCGTGTACCCGTACGACCCGTAGACGAGCAACTCTCCCTCCATACTCGATATTTGATTCTCTATTTACATTAACGATGGGGTAGTTTCGTATCAGAAACTCCACAACGAACGGTGTCGATCACCGGAAATCGAAACCAAGACGAAAATCAACAGACACCGGTCGTATCGATAGTTTTTCATGCGTCATATCTCGTGTTTCTTTCACAGGATGGACGTCAACAAGTACCGACGGACACTGTCCGTGATGGCACTCTCGAACCTGGTGTTGCTCATGGGTGTGTTCGAATTTAGCTGGGACCCGTACTTGGTCCTCTTGTTTTACTGGTTCGAGGCGGGAGTCGCCGTCACCCGGGAAGCCGCCCAATCGTTGTTTGCCGCGTTACCACCCTCCAAAGAGTACAGACCGACGGGGACGAGAGCACCGTTTCCGCTCAAAATCCTCGCGGACGTTCGAGGCGGCTTTCGCCCCGCCCGCTGGCTTCCCCCAGTGTATCCGCAGAACGTCCCGTATACCCTGCTAACGCTGATCCCGCTTGTCGCATTCTGGCCGTTTGGGGGGCTCATGTTGACTGGCGTCGTTACCCCGGTTGTCGAGACGTTCGTACTGCCAGTGTCGGCCGCCCTCGGCGTGCTTGCCATTCTCGTCAGCCAACTATTCAAACTGGTTGACTGGTTCCAGTCAGGCGAGTACGAGACAGTCTCCGCGACCGGTGGTGTCTCCAAAACGCATCTGGCGCTATTGTTCATCCTCGCGTTCGTCGCGCCGTTCGTCGTTGGGGTTGTCGAGGCGGCCGGTGTCACTCGGGTCGAACTCGGACTCGTACTCGTCGGCTCCAAAGCCGTGTACGACGTCCTCGAACTCCGAAACCCCGGCTTCGTCCAGTCGGCGATGTTCATCGACAAAACGGCCGGCGAGGAATCTACGGT
>NZ_JBZRPK010000105.1:0-1066 GCF_058382125.1 Haloferax sp. s1 | reverse complement strand
GCTCCCCCGGGAAATGCGTTCTCGCCCGCACGAACGTCCCGGCGACGGACACGGGGACCGGACGACCCCTCGCGCTCGAACGCCGTCAGAAAGAAGGAAGGTATCCGAACGCTCGCTCCGCGTCAGTCGGTGCTGGGGACCGCGCCGCCCGACGGGTCAGCCTGCCCACGCCCGTCGAGGTGGAGACGCGTGAAGAGCAGGAGCCCGATCAGACTGGGGACGGCGACGACGAACACCGACACTTCGAGACCGTACCTCGCGAGCGTTTGCGCGCCGACGATGCTCCCGACGACGGACCCTACCTGTCCGAGGGAGAGCAGAATCCCCGACATCGTCCCGACGTGGTTGGGGTCGATGTCCGCGAGTTCGCCGGGGAGGATGTAGAACATCGCGGCCAGCCCCCCGCCGAAGAACCCGGAGACGAGTAACCCGATCAGGAACACGGGAAGTAAGGGAGCGAACGCGAGGATGATGATGCCGAACGATAGCCCCAGGATGCCCAGAACGAGTCCCAGACGACGGGTGTAGCGGTCGGACAGCGGCGGGAGGAAGAGCGCGCCCATCGTCGAGGCGAACGGCGAGGTGCCGAGCATGTACTCGGGAACTGTGTACGCCTGCGCGTCGGCCCACTCGGGGAGCACGGCGAGCGACCCCAGCACGGACCAGTACGCGAGCCCGATCAGCGCGAGAGCATAGGGCGTCGACGGCGATCGGAGCACCGATGAAACCGATTCACGGAACGGGACGCCCTCGCCGGACCTGAGCGGCATGCCGGTTTCGACGTTCGTCGGTCGTTCCTCCTCGCGAGGCGAGCGGACGAACACGAGCCAGAGGACGCCAGCCGCGACGGTAATCCCACCGTACAGCAGGAACACGCGCTGCCAGCTCCCCACGGCGGTCAGCACGATCCCTCCGGACAGCGCGAACGCCACCCCAATACCGAGGGTGTTGCCGGCCATGAGCACTCCCTGCCCGAGCCCCAACTGATCGGAGGGGAACCACTCCGTGACGACCTTAATCAGGCTCGGGTTGACCATCCCCCTCCCCACGGACGCCACGAGACTGA
>NZ_JBZRPK010000106.1:0-1075 GCF_058382125.1 Haloferax sp. s1 | reverse complement strand
TGAGTGTCTGTTTCCTGGTATTCCTGATATTTGTATATGCCGACGCTGTTCCCGGAGTCCACCACACAAAACCCCAGTCACACCGCCGCCTCCGAGTTCTTTTTTGTGTATTTCGCGCCTTCCGTTGGCGTACTATGGAACTCATCTGGCACGGTCATTCGACATGGCACGTCACAGTCGGAGAGACCTCGATTCTCATCGACCCGTTCTTCGACAACCCCGCCACGTCCCTCGACCCGAGCGACGTAGAGACGCCGGACTACGTCCTTCTCACGCACGGTCACGCCGACCACATCGCCCACGCTGGCGAGTTCGACGGCGCGACGGTCGTCGGCACGCCCGAACTCACCGGCTACGTCGAAGCCGAGATGGGCGTCGACGAGACCATCGGGATGAACATCGGCGGGACCGTCGAACTCGGCGACGCGTTCGTCTCGATGGTTCGCGCGGACCACACGAACGGCATCAACACGGGATACGAACACGACGCTGGCGTGCCGGGCGGCTACATGATTAGCGACTCGAAGCCGACCCAGCAGTCCGACGACGAGGCGACGACGTTCTACCACGCCGGCGACACGGGACTCATGACCGACATGCGCGAAATCTTCGGTCCCTACTACGAACCCGACGCCGCCGCGCTCCCGGTCGGCGACCACTACACGATGGGACCGTGGCAGGCCGCCGTCGCGAGCGACTGGCTGGGTGTCGACCGCGTCTTCCCGATGCACTACAACACGTTCCCGGCCATCGAAATCGACATCAGCGATTTCGAACGCGAGGTCAAGGCCACGGGAAGCCTTGCTGAAGTGCACGTCCTCGACGGCGACGAATCGTTCACGCTCGAATAGCCGTCGACTCGTCGCGCTCGCCGCCCGAGATGACATTTTTCCGTCGCTTGTGCACACAATCGTCCGATTGAGGAACTTTTAGGGTCGGGTACTTCTTTCCATCCGATGGATGTCCGATATTCAAACTTCGACTGTCAGTGAGGAAGGCTTCGCAAGCACGAGTCAGGTCGGCGACTTCGACCCCCAGATCGACGCGCTCGACGCGACCGGTCCGAACCCGAACG
>NZ_JBZRPK010000645.1:0-11568 GCF_058382125.1 Haloferax sp. s1 | reverse complement strand
GAGGTCGTTCCCTTCGTAGACCTCTCGGGGGACGCGTCAGATGTGTATGATTCGCACGTACGAACCAAAGGTGTCGTTTGTGTTCTCAACTTCCTCCCCGATGCGCTCGTACACCCGGTCGTCGCGACAGATGTCTTTGGGGTCTTCGGGGAGGTCGATTCCCTGCTCGTCGGCCCACCCATGTAGGCCGTCGAAACTTGGGACGATGAGCGCGGAGATGAACTTCCGGCCGTCCCCGAGAACCATGCACTGTTCGACCACTGTCGACGAAGCGAAGGCGTCTTCGATGGGTCCAGGAGGGACGTTCTTCCCCGTCGAAAGCACGAGAATCTGTTTGGCACGCTCGCGGAAGGCGATGTACCCGTCTGGCCGGCGTTCGACTACGTCGCCGGTCCGGAACCAGCGGTTGCCCTCGTCGTCTTCGACGAAGGCCTCCTCGGTTTCTTCGGGGCGGTTCCAGTATCCCGGGGTGACGTTCGGCCCGCGAACGAGTAGTTCCCCGACTTCGCCACCCGCATCACCAAGCTGGTCGCCGACGACCGTCTTGTCGAGTTTTATTTCAACCTCCCGAAGCGGGTAGCCGATAGTCCCGATTTTCGGCGCTTCCGGTGGATTGACCGTGATGACAGGCGAGGTCTCGGTGAGTCCATAGCCCTCGAATATCGGTAGTCCCATGGCGTGATACAGTGCACAGAGTTCCGCCGAGAGGCTTCCACCGCCGCTGATGAAGAACTCGATGTTGCCACCGAGGGCTTCACGCACCTGGTCGAAGACGAGGCGGTCAGCGACTCTGTGTTTCGCACTGAGAAGATAGCCGGGCGAGTCCGTCGTGTGGTATTCCTGTCCGACGTCGACGGCCCATTCGAAAATGCGCTTTTTGACCGGTGATTCGCTCGCCTGCGCACGAATCGCGTCGTAGAGCTTTTCGTACACGCGCGGGACGCTCGTCCCGGCGGTCGGCTGGACGAGTTGGAAGTCCTCGCGCAAGGTGTCCGGACTCTCGGCGTAGGCGACGGTCGCACCCGCAGCGAACATCATGAAGTGACCGGCCATGCGCTCCAAGACGTGTGCCAAGGGGAGGAACGACAGCGACACGGAGTCGGGGCTGACAGCGGGTGCGTCGCTCTTGTTCGGACGCGGCCCGAACCGTCGATAACTCTCGTTGACGTTCGACCGAAAGTTCCAGTGGGTGAGTTGGGCACCCTTTGGCTGTCCCGTGGTTCCGGAGGTGTAAATGAGGCTGGCAAGGTCGTCGGGGTCGCGCGCATCCAACCACGATTCGTACTCCGCTTCGTCGAACACCTCCTCGCCGTGGCGATGTACTTCACCGAGCGTCAGAATGTCGTCGCGGTCGTCGTAGCCCTCGTACTCGTCGATGACGACGATAAACCGTAAGTCGAGGTCGTCTTCGACGGCCAGTACGCGCTCTAAGAGTTCCTGATTCTCGACGACGACGGCGTTTGCACCGGGGTCCGACAGGAGATACCGAACCTGCCGCTCCGACGACGACGTGTAGACCGTGGTGACGACACCGCCAGCACCGAGGACGGCGAAGTCGGTCTGTGCCCACTCCATGCGTGTGTGTGCGAAGATGCCCACTCGGTCACCCGTCTCCATTCCGAGGTCACGGAACCCCGCGGCGAGGTTCCGGACGATATCTCGCATCTTCTCGTAGGTCACGTCGCTGAACACGCCGTTGGGTGCCGCCGGTACGACACCCTCGCCGACGAGTGAGCGCTCGTAGATACCACCTTTGTACTGCTGTGCGATTCGTGAGGCGTTCCGCGCTGCGCTCTCTTCGAACATTCGTGGGAGGGTCGTTCGAGCGATAACGGGGTCGTCGAAAGTCGCCTCTGCGTCCCGCCAGTCCATATCCTGTTAGTACAGATTCAACATTTAAAACTATGTACGTTCGTACAATTGAAAGCCCGACGTATCACGGGGAAACGCAGATACAGGGCCGCTAGGCGTCTCGCCTGCGGGTCGCTACTCGTCGTCTTCGATGTAGTCGAGGTAGCCGAGTACGCCTCGCACGTTCAATCGTTCTTCGTCCTGAGCCTTCCGCACGCCCCAAACCTCGTCCATCTCGGTGTTTTCTACGAAGTGCGTGATGACCGCCTCGTCATCGTCGAGTTCCTCGCGCTTCTGTCGGATGGCTTCGACCCACTCCACGAGAACGCGCTTGTACTCCGCTGCGAGGTCATCGTCGTACGGTCTCGACCCGAAGTGGCCGAAGCAGATGGTTTCGGGGTCGATGTCCTCGATGGTTCGCACGTCGTCGAGCGCCTTTTCGAGGTGGAACTGCGAGGGCGGCGAGGTCTGGAGCAGCGTCCGCGACCGCGGTTCCCAGATTCCGAGCGCGTCGCCGGTGAAAAGCAGGTCGTCGCGGTCGTCGTGATACATCACCTGATGCGGTGCGTGGCCGGGCGCGTGGTGCACCGTGAGCGTCCGGTCGCCGAGGTCGATTTCGTCGCCGTCGGTGAGCGACTCCACCCGGTCTTCGTCGATTGGGAGTGGTTCGTCGTAGAAGCGCCACTGGTCTTCGACGGCGGCTTTCGTGCCCGCAACGAGACGCGAAGGGTCCACGAGGTGCGGCGCGCCGATTTCGTGGGTCATGAGGGTCGCATCGGGGTAGCGCTCGGCGAGGTAGCCCGCGCCGCCCGCGTGGTCGAGGTGGACGTGCGTCGGCAGAATGTACGCGAGGTCGTCCACGCCGAGTTCGTCGAGCATTCCGAACACGTGCTCTCTGTCGGCCGCGATGCCGGTATCGATGAGCGCCGGCTTTTCCGCGTCGATGAGATAGACAGAACCGTAGTGTTCGACTTCGTACATTCCGGTATCGACGTAGTACACGTCCGTGCTGTTCGGAACGGCTTCGACATCGCCAATGGCCATAGTTGAGGGCCGTCTCCGGGGAGCAAAAGCGTTCGGCCATCGCCATCCGCTCCGACTCTCAGTTTACGACCGAGAGACGAAACGCCCGACACCCGCCCGATACCCGCTCGACATCCGCTCGGTACCCGCTCGACGCCAGCCGGTGGGACAAAATATCAAATGAATATAAATATTTTAGTTCTGTTTCTTTAAACCCGGTTAGTAGTGGCAATCGAACTACACTCTCTCACGAAACGATACGGCGATATCTGTGCAGTGGAGGATGTCAGTCTCACCGTCGAGCAAGGCGAAGTGTTCGGTTTTCTCGGCCCGAACGGTGCCGGGAAATCAACGACTATCAATATCCTTCTCGACTTCGTGCGGCCGACAGCCGGGCGTGCCTCTATCTTCGGTATCGACCCGCAGGAAGACCCGCGTGCCGCTCGTGAACGCCTCGGCGTGCTCTCGGAAGCGACCGGCTTCTACGAACGCGACACCGCCCGCGAGCACCTCGAATTCGCAATCGCGATGAAGCGCGCGGACGACGACCCGCAGGTGTTGCTCGAACGAGTCGGCATCGCGGACGCCGGCGACAGGGCTGTCGGGGGCTTTTCGAAAGGCATGCGTCAGCGCCTCGGCTTGGCGATTGCGCTCGTCGGCGAACCGGACCTCATCATCCTCGACGAACCCCTCGGCGGTCTCGACCCGACCGGCGCCCAGACCTTCCGCAACATCATCCGAGAAGAGCGCGACCGCGGCGCGGCAGTCTTCTTTTCGAGTCACATCATGGACCAAGTCGAGGCTATCTGCGACCGCGTCGGTATCATGAACGACGGCCGTCTCGTCGCGGTCGATACGGTCGAAGCACTCCGGACGACACCGGACGTTCCGTTCGAGCTATCGGTCACGCTCGATACGATTCCAGACAGGATACAAGACGACTTGCTGTGTCTCGACGGCGTCGAAGCGGTCTCGACGAATGACGACGTCCTGCGTGTCGGTTGCGCCGACGCGAGTGCGAAAGCCGACGTTATCACGCTCCTCGACGACACCGAAGCGGTGATACTCGACCTCAGAACCGGTGAACCGTCGTTAGAACAGGTCTTCATGGAGACGGCAGTCGAGGGTCCGTGCGCATGAAGCGGGTTCTCTTGCTCGCACGGCACGACTTCGGTCACGCGCTCCGGGACCGACTGGTCTGGGGTGCGGTGATTCTGCTCGGACTGATGTACTTGCCTACTGCAGGCTCTCTCGCGTCGAGCCAGTACTATTCGCTTTCCGAGTACATCATCCAAATCCCGTTCGAGTTGCAGACGTTCACGTTAGTCCTCGTCGTGGCGGTCGGCTACAATTCCGTCGTCGGCGAGCGAACTGCCAAAACGATGAAGCTCATCTTCGGTCTGCCCAGTACGCGCCGAGACCTGCTTCTCGCAAAAGTACTGTCGCGGGTCGTAATCGCTCTCGTCGCGACCGCGACGATACTCGTAATCGGGAATTACTTCCTCGTCCATGGATACGGACGGCCGTATCTGCTCCCGTACTGGACGGTTGGCGCGTGGATACTCCTATACGTCGCCGTCTGGACTGCGGTCACCGTCGGCTATTCAGCGGCCTTCGATTCGGCGTATCGAACGTTACTCGCAATCGCCGGGTCCTTCTTTCTTTTCTCGCCTGATTACTCTGTGTGGGGGTCCACGTTCCGTCCCGCGTTCACGTTTATCTTCACCGGTTCGTCGTCTCCGACCTCGTATGACACAGTCGCCGAAATCCCGCTTTGGTACCACGTCACCGAACGGTTCAATCCGCTAATCGCCTTTTGGGAGGCCATGAGTTGGTCGGTTCGGGTAGTCGGCCCCGGAACGCCTTCGGGTGAAACGCTCGCGTTGAACGTCTTCGGGACGTTCGTGTTTCTCGGATTCGGCATCGTCCCGCTCTTGTTCGGTTATCGTCGCCTCACTCGAAGGGATCTCGGTGACGACTCGTCGTCGGGACAGACGCGTCTCCGCCGATACGTTGACCGCGTGACGAAGCCAGCGAGACAACTGCTACGACCCACTCGGTGGAGCGACTCGCGCTTGTGGGTACTTTTGGTTCAGGACGTTCGACAACTGTTCCGGAACCGGTTGGTACTTGGCGGTATCGCCGTGACGGCGTTGTTTGTACTCCCTGGTATCTCACAGTCGATAGACCCGTCCTCTGCGTTCGGCCCAAGAGAACAGGTGGCTGATATCAGTGGTGCGTTCTCTTTTGCCCCGTTAGTGCTGGGAGCGCTATTCGGATATCGAGCCATCGTCGGCGAGCGAGCGGAGAAAACGCTCCGTGTCGTTCTTGGCAACTCCGCGACTCGTCGGGACGTTTTCGTCGCCAAAGCCGTCTCTCGATTGACCACGGCGGTTCTTGTTTTGCTTCCGCTGTTCGTTTTCGCTGAACTACTCGTGCTTGTTCGATTCGGCCATAGCTACCCTGTGTTATTCCTCACCGTGGTCGGGAGTGTTACCACGCTCACGCTCCTTTGGACTACAATCTCACTTGGGTTTTCCGCGGCCACCTCGTCACCATACCGTTCGATTGCGGGCACTGCTACGACGTTTCTGTTTTTTTTGCTGTTCTGGGGGGACGTGGTAAGGCCAGTAATCGGAGCTCTCACTGGGACCGATACTAGGGGCCTTCATGTTGGTATGACAACACCGCCAGCCCAATTCATCAACCACCTGAGCCCGCTCCGAGCGCACACAACGCTCGGACGAATGCTGTTCCCTCTACAGATTCCTGATGACCCCGTTCCAGGGTCTGTCCCGCTTTTCGTCTTTAGCGCGGTCGTCTTTCTAACAGCGACGACGCTCCCGCTGTACCTCGGCTATCGCCGGTTCGGGCGGGTGGACCTGTAACCGCTTGTAACCTACTCTTCGGGGTGGCGGGTACCCCCGGGTTCTGTTTTTCGCCGTACTGTACCATCCCCCGGTGATGCGATACGATTTTCCCGCCCGCCCGGGAATCACTGACCAATGATTGACAGGCAACTGCTCCGCGACGAACCGGAGCGAGTCCGCGACGCGCTCGCGGCCCGAAACATGGAGGGCGTGGATGTCGACCACATCATCGACGTGTACGACGAGTGGCGTACGCTGAAAGCCGAGGGAGACGACCTCCGACACGAGCGAAACGAGGTCAGCCAAAAAATCGGCCAGCTAAAGCAGGAGGGCAAAGACGAGGAAGCCCAGGCGGCCATCGACCGCTCGGGTGAACTCAAAGAAGAACTACAGGAACTCGAAGACCGCGCCGACGAACTCGAAGCGGAACTCGACGAAGCGCTTCTCGAACTCCCCAACATCCCGAACGAGTCGGTCCCGGTCGGTGCAGACGAGTCGGACAACGAGGAGATTCGCCGCGTCGGCTTCGACGACCTGCGCGACCTCCCCGACGAGGTGACGCCGCACTACGACCTCGGCGAGGAACTCGACATCATCGACGAGGCGCGCGCGGCGAAGACGACCGGGTCGGGCTTCTACTTCCTCAAGGGCGAGGGCGCGATGCTCGAACACGCGCTCATCCAGTTCATGCTGGACGTGCACCGCGAACAGGACTACGTGGACCTCTTCCCGCCGGTTCCGGTCAAGACGACCTCGATGGTCGGCACCGGCCAACTTCCGAAGTTCGCCGAGGACGCCTATCGCATTGGCGGGTCGGAGACCGAGAACTACGAGGACGACGACCTGTGGCTCTGCCCCACGGCGGAGGTGCCGGTCACGAACATGTACCGCGACGAAATCCTCCTGAAGGACGACCTCCCGCTGAAGCATCAGGCGTACACGCCGAACTTCCGACGCGAGGCTGGCGAACACGGGACCGAAACCCGCGGTATCGTCCGCGTCCACCAGTTCAACAAGGTCGAACTCGTCAACTTCGTCGAACCCGACGAGTCGTACGACCGACTCGAAGCCCTCGTCGACGAGGCGGCAGAAGTGCTCGACCGACTCGGCCTGCCGTACCGCGTGCTCTCGCTCTGTACCGGTGACCTCACCTTCGCGTCGGCGAAGACGTACGACCTCGAAGTCTGGGCACCGGGCACCGAGTCGGACGACGCTCCGGAACTGGGCGGTCGCTGGCTCGAAGTCTCGTCGGCCTCGAACTTCGAGGACTTCCAGGCTCGCCGCGCCGGGCTTCGCTACCGGCCCGAGCGCCACGAGTCGGCCGAGTATCTCCACACGCTCAACGCGTCGGGGACGGCCGTCGGCCGAATCATGGTCGCGCTGCTCGAATACTACCAGAACGAGGACGGCACGGTCGACGTGCCCGAAGTCCTCCAGCCCTACATGGGCGGCCGCGAAGTCATCGAGGGTCACGAGCCGGTCGGTGAATCGGCAGTCGGCGCGGGCAAGAAGGACTGACGCGTTCGTTTCTCTATTCTCTTTTGTGTGGCGACTGCGCTCAGTTCGGCGGGCGCGTGAACGTCTTCAACTCGGCGAGCTTTCCGTCCCGCGCTCGAAACCGGTCGAGGAAGACGAATATCTCGCTTCCGCCACTGTCTTCGAGGTGACCGCGGACGACGACTTCGTCGTCGGATTTCGACTGGATGTAGCGGTCGATGACGTGCCTCGTATCCGTCTGCGGCCGACCGTCGCGCATGAACGAAACGAACTCCTCGCGCCCGTCGAGTCGCATGTCCTCGCGCTGCTGGACGAACCCGGGGTCGAGGAGGTTCCGAAGCATGTCGTATCCATGGTGGTCGATTGCCGTGTAATACTGTCGAGCCAGATACGTTGCGTCGGGATGCACGGTTCCCCTTCGTCGGCCGGGCGGAAGAATCCGCCGCCCGCGCCGTCGGCACGCTCGGATAGACCCTGTACCGACCCCACTGTCTCGTTCGGGACGCTTTTCTCCGGGAGTCGCGTACCGCCGATGTGGACCTGCACGTTCGATACGAGGGTGACGACGACCCGAAGAAGTGCACGGCGAAAAAGCTCGAACGGTTCGAGATGGCGACCCTCCACGGCACGGACCGGGCGACACCCTACGGCGTCGTGCTCAACCCCCACGCCGAGCGGGCGCTCTCGCCTGCTGACAAGGACACGGGCGCGCTCGTCGCGCTCGACTGCTCGTGGGAGTCCGCCGAGGAGGCGATGTTTTCGCTTCCCGGTGAGCATCGCGCGCTCCCGTATCTCGTCGCCGCCAACCCCGTGAATTTCGGTCGTCCGATGCAACTGACGACCGTCGAGGCACTGGCCGCCGCGCTCGTCATCTTCGGCGAGAAGCCGCACGCCGAGGAAATTCTCTCGAAATTCAACTGGGGTCACACCTTCCTCGAACTCAACGAGGAACCGCTGCGGCGCTACAGCGAGTGCGAGAATTCGACCGAGGTCGTCGAAGTTCAGCGCGAGTACCTCGAACGCGGCGAATAGCCGGGATTCGAACGTTCTCAACCTTTCACCCACGCACCGACCGCCCCGGCGATGGCGCTGTCGATGGCGAAGATGAGCGTCAAGACGATACCGACGACGAAGACGCCGACGCCGCCGAGGAGACTACCGAGCGGTCCGCCCGCGAGTCCCACGAGTCCGCCGAGGAGCGCTGCAAGCAGGGTGACGGCGATACCGGACAGCGACCCGGCGACCAGTCCGTTCCACGCGCCGTTGCCGAGCGTGCCACCGGCGAGATAGCCCGCCGCGAACCCGCCGACGAGGCCCGCTCCGATTTGCCCGATAATCGGGATTGACAGCCCGCCGGTCCCGATGACGAGGATGATGACGAAGCCGACGGCGACCGCTTTCCAGTCTGTCATGTGCTGAGATTCATCGTCTTCGGGTAAGAACCTCGTGGCGAACCGTGCGGGTGACAAGCACGCTTAATTCAGCGTTCGAGGCGCCAAGCCCCAAACGAACGCGCTTTTACGCCTCGACCGTGTAGCGGGTTGCAATGATTTTCGAGTCTCTCCCGACCACGCCCCGGTCGGACGAACTCATCGACAAGGCCTTTTCGCGGGCCGCGCGCACGGGGCGAGCGAAGCAGAACAAGTTGGAGGCTCAGCAGTCGATGCTTCAGACGGCGTCGAACATCCTCTCGGACAACCTCGAAAACGTCGTCGTCGAGTGGCCCGACTTCGAGACGGTCGACCCGTTCTACTACGAACTCGCCGACGCAATCGTCGATGTCGACGAGGTTCGAAAGAGCCTCTCGGAGATTATGTGGGCCTCGCGGCAGATTGACGAGATTGCTCGCGAGTACCAGCCGAAACTCCGCAAAACCGACGCCGACCTCGCTCGCAAGCACCGAAAACAGGCGTTTGCCCGTATGGCAAACATCACCGAGGAGGTCGAAGACGACCTGCTCCGAATCGGCGAGGCCCGCGACGCACTGAAGAACCTCCCCGACATCCGCCCGGACGAACCGGCAATCGTCGTCGCCGGCTATCCGAACGTCGGGAAGTCCTCGTTCGTCAACGACGTGACCCGCGCATCGAACGAAATCGCACGCTACCCCTTCACGACGAAGGGCGTCCAAATCGGCCATTTCGACCGCGAGCGCATCCGGTACCAGATTATCGACACGCCGGGGCTGCTCGACCGTCCCGAGGACGAACGAAACGATATCGAGAAACAGGCCGTCAGCGCCCTCGAACACCTCGCGGACGCCGTCATCTTCGTCGCCGACGCCAGCGCGGAGTGCGGCTACCCCATCGAATCGCAACTCGAACTCCGAGACGCGGTGCAAGCCCGATTCGAGGAACGTGACATTCCGGTCCTCACCGTCTGCAACAAAAGCGACCGCTCGACCGACATGGAGGCAGACCTCTACATGAGCGTCGAGACGGGCGAAAACGTCGATGCAGTCCTCGATGCCGCTGCCGACGCCATCGGGTTCGAACCCGACATCCCGCCGTCGCGAAACGAGTAACTGCTCGGCTTTTGGTCTGTTTTCTACTGTTGAAAGAGAGACACGGAGCGGGGAGTGTGTGACTGAACTCAGCGTGTAGCGACTGAAGTGAGGAGTCGAGTAGTCCGAGGTAGGGGGGTTGGGTTCGGAAGCGGGGAGGGTCGAAGCGGGAGCGGGGGTGGGGAGGGCCGAAGGCAGGCGTTGGGAGTGTGTGGACCGAAGGGGGAGGGTGCGGGGTGGCCTGAATGCGGTGGAGGGCCGATTGGAGGGCGGTCAGCGGGTGTTCGCGTGATACTGCTCGTTACTCGGCCGTGTAGACGACCTCAACCGTCGCCGAGACGGTTACGGGACCGGGTGTGAGTTCAGTTGGTGCTCCGGAAGTCGTGCGGGCGTCTTCGAAGGCGACTGGGTACGGACCGGGCGAGTTGCTCCCGCCGACGGTGGCGGTCTGGACGCCCGTGACAGTGAGGTCGGATGCGGTGGCGACGTCGTCAGCGTCCGCCTTTGCCGATTCGACGGCCTTCGTCAGGGCTTCACTGCGGAGTTCGGCGCGCGTCTCGTCGGTGAGCGTGAAGCGCACGTTCTGGACCTCGCTGGCTCCGGCACCGACGGCGAGGTCGATGACTTCACCGGCACGGTCGGGGGCGACTTCGACGCTCAGCGTGTGGACGGCGCGGTAGCCGACCAGTTCGCGTTTTTCACCGCCGTGGTCGTACTCGGGACGGATAGTGAAGCCGGTCGTTTGGATGTCGTCTTCGGCGATACCGGCGTCAGTGAGGGCGGTACGAACAGCTGAAACGTTGTCAGCGACCGTCCCGCGCGCCTCGTCGGCGGAGTCTGCGGTGTGGGTCACCGCGATGTTGACGACGGCGAGGTCGTCGTCGGCGGTGACCTCACCAGTTCCGGTCGCGGAGATGGTCGTCGCATTTGTGCTGTTTGCGCTCTCTCCAGGTGCCGCCTGTAACGGTGACAGACACCCTGCGAGGAGTACGAGTCCCACGAGGAGTAGTGGGGCGATGATGCGTCGTTGCATACTTGCTGAAACGTCTGCGATGCTATTCAAGTCGCGCTAAAGACAAAGAGCGACTGTACCCTTTAGTGAAAACTACTGAATCCCTGACTGTGTAGCGGTGTGATACTCGACGATAGCGGCCGATTCACAACGACGATGACTCGGTGACAGCGGCCGATTCGCAACGACGATGACTCGGTGATAGCGGTCTATTCGTCGACGGCGACCTACTCTGCGACGGCGACGTAGCGAACCTCGACCGCAATCCGGTCTGTCCCCCACGGTGAAAGCGGGTCAGGTGCGACCGCATTCACTCGTTGTGTGAGTTCATCTTTTACTTCCGGTGGGTCGGACCACGGGTCGTACCCGACCGTAACGACGACTCTGGCGGGTTCCTGTAACGGTCCGCTATCGTACCGGACGTCCATCGATAGCAGTTGCGCGTCGGTGTCTGCGAGCACGCCTTCGATGGCTTCCTGTGCATCGCTCTGGAATCCCGCGTTTCGGTACGTCGTGTACGTGACCGTCCCGAGGAACGACGAGAGGACGAGCAGTCCAATCCCGATGATTGCAATACGGTACAGGGCGGCCCGACGGGCCTCGTCGCGTCGAATCCAGTGTTCCGGGCGGTAGCCCTGTTGCCAGAGCACGCCGATTGCCACGAAATTGATAGAGAGGATGTTCACGAGGACGAGAATCGCAGAGCCGACGACCGCCTCGGGTGACCCCCACGCGATTCCAATCCCGACCACGGCTGTCGGCGGAATCAACGCGGCGGCAATCATGACGCCGACGAGCGCCGTCGAGACGCC
>NZ_JBZRPK010000107.1:0-1081 GCF_058382125.1 Haloferax sp. s1 | reverse complement strand
CCATCTTCGAGCTCCACCACAGCCGCGGCGAGACCGACGACCACACGTGGGTGTTCTGTCCCGACCGCGAGGTACTGTGCTCCGGCGACCTCGTCACCGCCTCCGCGCCCAACGCGGGGAACCCCCAGAAGGTCCAGCGCTACCCCTGGGAGTGGGTCGACGCCCTCCGCGAGATGGCCGCCCTCGACGCCCGGACTCTCCTCTCGGGACACGGCAGGCCGATCGTCGACGACCCCGAGGAGATCGAACACCGGCTGCTTCGCTACGCCGAGTACCTCGACACTATCGTCGAACGGACTATCGAGGCGCTCAACGACGGCGCGCCTCCCCACGTCGACATCGTCCGCGAGATCGACCTGCCAGACCCCGACGAACCCTGGCTCCAGTCGGAGTACGACAGCGGTGAGTTCATCGCGCGGAACGTCATCCGCTACTACGGCGGCTGGTGGACCGGACGCCCCAGCGAACTCAAGCCCGCGAGCCGGTCGGCCGTCGCCGAAGAGATCGCCGACCTCGCGGGCGACGCCAAGACGCTCGCCGAACGGGCGGAAGAACTGATGGACGCGGGTGACAAACGCCTCGCCTGTCACCTCGCGGACTACGCGCTCGAGGCCGACCCCGACAACGAAACGGTCCACGCGGTCGTAGCGGACATCTACGATGAACGGGCCGCGTCGTCCGAGGACATGATGTCGGCCAACATCTTCGCGTCCATGGTGAAGTACGCGAACGAAGGTCGCACGTTCCGCTGATCGCGACCCGGATACGCGACGGTCACGAACGACGATCTCACGACGTCCCGGACTCTTTTCGACCCGTTTCGATTGCTGATTCGGGAGCGTGCTCCCCCGGGAAATGCGTTCTCGCCCGCACGAACGTCCCGGCGACGGACACGGAGACCGGTCGACCCCTCGCGCTCGAACGCCGCCAGAAAGAAGGAAGGCATCCGAACGCTCCCTCCGCGTCAGTCGGCGCTGGGGGCCGCGCCGCCCGACGGGCCAGCCTGCCCACGCCCGTCGAGGTGGAGACGCGGGAAGAGCAGGAGCCCGCTCAGACTGGGGACGGCGACGCCGAACACCGG
>NZ_JBZRPK010000108.1:0-1109 GCF_058382125.1 Haloferax sp. s1 | reverse complement strand
CGACGCGGATGACCTCCTCCTTGACGAAGGTCCGGACTCGTTCGGTGACCTCTCTTCCCCGTTGGGGGTCGTCGTACTTCATATTCTAAAATCTCAAAAACGATGTAAAAGCATTTTCCCGAATTTATTACCTTCGTAAGTTCTATACTGGTATTGTACGAACAATAGACGCAAAATCTCGACGCAGCGGTCGCCGAATCCGCCGACAGACAGACCAACCCATGAAAGACACCGACAAAGACTACTTCGAACGACTCGTCGACCAGCAGGCGCTCAGGAACTATCTCTCCGAACGGTTGGGTCCCGTCGAGGAGTACTCCGTCCGATACCACGCGGAGGGCCACTCCAACGAGACGCTCTTCGTGACGTGGGGAGACCGGGAACTCGTGGTTCGGCGGCCCCCGCCGGGCGAGACCGCCGAAACCGCCCACGACGTGTTGCGGGAGTCCCGCGTGCTGGACACGTTGCAGGACACCGACGTACCGATTCCGAAGACCGTGCTGGCCTGCGAGGACCACTCGGTCGTCGGAAGCGATTTCTACGTGATGAAGCGAGTTGAGGGCGACGTACTCAGAGACGAGGAACCCGACCGTTTCGAGACGGCAGAGTCGCGGCGGCGTATCGGCGAGGAACTCGTCGACACGCTCGCCGCGATTCACACCGTCGACTACGGCGACGTCGGCCTCGGTGAGTTCGGCCATCCGGCGGGATACACCGAGCGACAAGTCGAACGCTGGACCCAGCAGTTGGAGTGGGCGTTCGAACGCACCGCCGACGAACGGACGGTGCCCGAACTCCGAGAGGTCGGTGACTGGCTCGCGGACAACTGCCCGAGTGACCACGAACACGCGCTGGTCCACGGTGACTACAAACTCGATAATGTGATGTACACACCGGGTACGCCGCCCGAACTGGCCGCGGTTCTCGACTGGGAGATGGCGACGCTCGGCGATCCGCTTGCCGACCTCGGTTGGATGCTAGCCTATTGGCGCGATCCGGGGGACCCCGACCCCGCGACGCCCGAACTGACCGCCACGTTCATGGAGTCCGAAGAATATCCGACCCGCCGCGACCTCGTCGAGCGGTACGAGCGTGAGACCGGCATCGAG
>NZ_JBZRPK010000646.1:0-11573 GCF_058382125.1 Haloferax sp. s1 | reverse complement strand
CGGGTTCGAGGAGACAGATGCCGACGAACGGGAGGTCACGACTCGGCGTGAGTAATTCGGTGGTGAGCGCGTCGTGATGCTCGTGCTCGTGGTCTGAAACGTGCCGTAGCTCTGTGTGAACCTGAAGAAGGGTTGATTCGACGGTGTCTCCCGCCTTCCGAGAGGGCGCGAGACTCATGCCGATTCACCCCCTGAGAGGGGGACTAACGTAAGGTTAGTGGAGCGCTGTTGCTCCTTAATTAATCCACACGAAAAGGTTATTTTAGGTATGGGGCCGGAGGGATTTGAACCCCCGATCGACTGATATCTCCGGTGTGCGCCTCGGAACTCCAGAGGGTCGTCAACACGACCGATGATCAGTCGGCCGCTCAGTATATCAGCTGGAGTGTCGTCCCGGGCGCCAAGCCTCTGGAGTCAGTCGCCATGCCGGGCTTGGCCACAGCCCCGATTCGATCTGTCTGCACTCTCTCGTATGGCGATTTTTCTTAAAGGGGTTTCGATTCTATTCGTCGCGGTCGTCGTCCGCCCAGTCGCACTCCTGGCACTTGTAGGCGGTCACGAATTCCGTCACACTCGGCATGTAGCCGACCTGAATCACGTTTTCTCCACAGTCGGGACACTCGAAATCGGCGTCCTGAATCGGCTCGGCTTCCATCGGTCGTTCACCCTCGACGAGTTCGGCGAGCGTCTCTGGTGTGACCATCCGTCCTTGCACGACGCGGTTGCTCATATCCGAGCAACCGTCCCGAGGTAAGTAAGCCCTCCGCCAACACCTCGCCGCACTGTAAAATCAGATTTTGAACCTATGGAGTTGCCACAGTCACCGTTCGCGTCCGCGGGCCGTCGCACTCGACGAGGAGCACCGACTGCCACCGCCCGAGGTCGAGTGTGCCGTCGGCGACCGGAATCGAGATGCCGTTGCCGACCAGCAGCGCGCGGAGGTGCGAATCCGCATTCCCGTCGAGTTTGTCGTGGTCCCACCCTTCGTCAGGCACGGTCCCGGCGAGCATCGATTCGATATCGCCGAGGAGACGCGACTCAGCTTCGTTGACACAGACGCCCGCAGTTGTGTGTTGCGAAAAGACCGTACAGACGCCGTCGTAGTCGGATGGAAGCGCGTCGGCGACCTTGTCGGTCACGTCGAGAGCCTGCAGACGCCTGTCTGTTTGTACGTCGAAGGTTCGGCGCATACACGATGTTCGACGGCCGCGAGAAAAAGTCGTCCGGGAACCATACGTGGCGGCTGTCAGACGCTTACCGTGACACCGTCCCTCGCTTACAACCAGGGGGCGCGCGACTCTTCTTCGCCGGGGTAGCCGTAGCCCGGCTTAGATGCATCCTCGTCGTCACCGGCCTGTGCGATACCGTCGTCGGTCAGCGCGTTCAGGTCGGCGTCTTCGTCCGCGTCCTGATACCCGTCGTACGCGTCGTCCTGTGCGACATCGTCGCCGCCGTCGGCGACAGCGTCGTTCACGTCGGCACCGTCGGCGGCCGCGAGGTCGTCGAAGTCAGCTTCCCCCTCATCCGCCGACCCGGGGTCGAAGGCGAACAGCGCGGTAACGCCGAGGACGCCCAGTGCGACGGGTGCCTTAGTCGGCATCAGGCCGAGCACGTCCAGCGCCAGCATGCCGAGGGCGACCGAACTCCCGAAGCGGAAGAGATTGATATCGACGTTTCCGCGGAGGCGTGGGGCGAACAGCGCGATAGCGCCCGCAAAGCCGACGCCAGTCCCGGCAGCGGCACCGGCGCTCACGAGGCGCGTCAGGTTCGGATTGACGATGAATTCGAATCCGGACGGTTCGAAGCTCGCCACGAGTCCGAACCCGATGATGATGCTCGGAGAGGGGAGATACTCGCCGACCTTCGAGGAGGCCGTCTTCGCGGCGACCGCCAGGATGACGAGGCCAGCGAAGCGGTGGAAGGTCTCGAACCTCAGCACCGTCTCGATCGTCTCGGCGACGGCGGCCTCGGCGACCGCAATCGGGATGAGAATCGCACCGAGTATGAGGATGGACGTGAGCTGTTCGCGGCGCGTGCCGTCCATCTCGGCGAGGATGACCGCGACGGTAGCCGACCCACCGAAGATGAGCAGACCGGTCTGGAGAATGCCCGTGACCGACAGGCCTCCTGCTGCGGTCGTCAACGCCCCCGCCATAATGAGTGCGGGGAAGATGCCGTCGACGAGAGGCAGCGCCATGACGGTCGCAAGCAGGCGGGTGGCACCACCGACCTGCTGCTCGAGGCGAAGGGCGACAGGGTGGCGTGAGACACTCATTCGATGTTACTGGCCTTCACCATGGCCCAAGCGGCGATAAGGACGCAATTCGGACAAGTGCGTACGAAGATGTCGTACCCGAAGTCCTGGTCCATTGTGTCCTTTATTGAACTCCCGTTTAAATGTCTGCCACATGGGTGTAAAGAGAATGCCGGAGTCGGAGGTCATTTGACCGGCAATGCGCGATGCGGCGGGACACGTGGAGTCCATACAGGATAGAATTGGGACAGGAGTATTAAACGGTGTGTGGGATACGACCGCATGGAACATGTGCATCGACACCACCAATATAAAAAGAAGGCTACGATTTGTCGGTTTTCTCTCCGATTTCCTACGATATTGCGATACACGTTCGTGAATATGGCGATTATTCACGATGGAATAGGCGTGAATATTCCTCAGTGGCGAGGTGCGCGGTTGTTCAGCGACCGATTCGTGACAAAGTGTTGCCTCGTCACCTGTCCCGCGAGTGAGTCTGTGAGTTGGTGCCTGTGAGTTGGTGCACTTGTTGCGGGTGCGTGCAGCCAAACATAACCACGCCCGTGTATATCTCGTTGCGAGGCTTTGCCATACATCGACACGCCCGTGCTATCTCGCAACCCTTTTGTTGTCGCCGAAACCACGCTTGATATGGCGAACGACGTTCCTGACGAAGATACTTTTTCCGAGAAGCTACGGGTACCCGAATCCCTCACGTTCGACGATGTACTGCTCCGTCCGATGGAGAGCCGCGTCGAGCCCGACGACGCCGACGTGTCTACGCGCGTCTCGAAGAACGTCGAACTCAACATCCCCATCCTCTCTGCGGCGATGGACACCGTCACCGAGAGCGGGATGGCAATCGGCATGGCCCGTGAAGGTGGCCTCGGCGTCCTCCACCGAAACATGGACGCAGACCAGATGGTCCACGAGATTGAACGCGTCAAGCGAGCCGACGAACTCGTCATCCGACGCGAAGACGTGGTCACTGCGAAGCCCGGACAGACGATTAGCAAAGTCGACGAAATGATGGAGCGCGCTGGTGTCTCCGGCGCACCCGTCGTCGACGACGACGACGTCGTCCTCGGCATCATCTCCGGCACCGACATCCGTCCGTACCTCGAAGTCGGCGAGTCCGACGAGGTCCGCGAAGCGATGACGGACGAGGTCATCACGGCCGAACGCGACGTGACCGCCCGCGATGCCCTCGAACTGATGTACGACCACAAAATCGAGCGTGTTCCCATCGTCGACGACGACAGCCGACTCGTCGGACTCGTCACGATGCAGGGCATCCTCCAGCGCCGCGAACACGAAAACGCCGCCCGCGACGAGGACGGCCGCCTCGTCTGCGGTGTCGCCGTCGGACCGTTCGACGACGAGCGCGCCCAGATGGCCGACGAAGCCGGTGCTGACGTCATCTTCATCGACTGCGCCCACGCGCACAATCTCAACGTCATCGACACCGCCCGCGAAATCAAGGAGTCCGTCGATGCCGATGTCGTCGTCGGAAACGTCGGCACCCGGGAGGCCGCCGAAGAACTCGTCGACTTCGCCGACGGTGTCAAGGTCGGTATCGGTCCCGGTTCCATCTGTACGACCCGTGTCGTCTCCGGGTCCGGTATGCCGCAGATTACGGCGGTCGCGGAAGTCGCCGACGTCGCCTCGCAGTACGACATCCCCGTCATCGCCGACGGTGGCATTCGCTACTCCGGTGACGCCATCAAGGCTATTGCTGCCGGTGCGGACGCCGTCATGCTCGGTTCCTACTTCGCAGGCACCGACGAGGCACCCGGCCGCGTCATCACGATGAACGGCAAGAAGTACAAGCAGTACCGCGGCATGGGTTCCGTGGGTGCGATGCGCTCCGGCGGTGCCGACCGCTATCTCAAAGAGGACAACGAAGACGAAGAGTACGTCCCCGAGGGCGTCGAGGCCGCGACGCCGTACAAAGGCTCGCTCGCGTCCGAACTCCACCAACTCGTCGGCGGGATGCAGTCCGGGATGGGCTACGTCGGCGCAGAGACGATTCCGGAGGTCAAAGAACGCGCTCGGTTCGTCCGCGTCTCCGCGGCGGGCCAGACCGAAGGACACCCCCACGACGTGATGATTACTGACGAAGCGCCGAACTACAGCCCGAGCGAGTAACGCGCAGAACTCGTTCGCTTTTCGACTGCACACGGCGGTTTCCAAGACGATAGTTTCCAACACGAGATAGCGCGACCGGCAGGTGACCAAGCACTACGTGCGCCGCCGCCCGTCGATTGCGAGTTCGACCGTTAGTTCGTCTCACAGAGAAGGCCTGCCAGCTACCGAAACGTCTCAACCACCCTAGAGTTCTTTCACTGCACAGACCGTATTCAGAACGTTATGCGGGCTAAAACGTGTGTCGTTACGGGATCGTCAAAGGGAATCGGGCGTGGGATTGCCAAGCGGTTCGGCGAAGAGGGGTGCGAAGTCGTGGTCAACTACCGGACTTCTCCGGAGGCGGCCGAAGGGACTGTCGACGCAATCGAAGCGTCAGGCGGGTCGGCTATCGCGGTACAGGCCGACGTGACCGACACGGACCAAGTTAAACAGATGCGAAAGGAGGCCCACGATGCCTTCGGACAGGTGGATGTCTTGGTGAACAATGCGGGTATCAACCAGGACGTCATGTTCAAGGAGATGACCCACGAGGAGTGGGACGTCGTTCTCGACGTTCATCTCGACGGGGCGTTTCACTGTACGCAGGTGTTCTACGACGATTTAGTGGATGCTGAAGAGGGCCGGCTCATCAACATCTCCAGTATCGTGGGAAAAGGCGGCAATCTCGGGCAGGCGAACTACGCGACAGCCAAGGCCGGCATCTTCGGATTCACGCGAACGCTCGCGCTCGAACTCGCCCGCGAAGGCACGACCGCTAACTGTGTCGCGCCCGGGTTCATCTCAACCAAAATGGTCGAGAGAATCCCTCAGAAAGTCAAAGACCGCATCCAAGATGATACTCCACTCGGGCGGTTCGGCACCGTCGAAGAGGTCGCGGAGGTTGTCGCTTTCCTCGCAAGCGACCGCTCGTCGTTCATCACCGGCGAAGTTCTCGACGTCAACGGCGGGAAGGACCTCTAATCGTAGCGCGGTCTATCTCTCGTCACCGGCTACGGAATTACGACGACTGACCCACCAGACACCGCGACGACGCCGAGGTAAAACAGCGTCCCGACTGCCGCGCTCGTGAGGACGACTTGCGCCGGGTCTCTGCGGGGAAGCGTCCGTCGAAACACTGGTATCTCGGTTAGCTCGGGTCTGGTGAGTATCCGATTCATCGAGAGTGCTAATAGGGCAACGAACACCGGTCCGATGACGACGCTGTTTGTCATCCGCAGCAGAGAGGCTGTCGTCGCCTCTGAGAGCGTCATCGTTGCGATTGGTCCCAACAGTGCTGCGGGAGCGGGAAGTCCCATCACGCCTGCGACAACTGCGCCATAGTTCGCATAGAGGAACAACACTGTTCCGACAACCAGACTCCCGACCTTGAGGCCGGTCTCACGCCGACCGCTCATGAGTCGCGGGAGAGCAAACAGGCCGAGTAGGTACACCGTGTTCGCACCGACCCACGGGCCGAGTCGTTGGAACGCGAGTGGGAGTCCTGTAGCGAGGATGCCGACGCTGAACCAGTCGAGGCTGAGGAGCGTCGCATTGGGACACACGCCGGCGAACACTGCGCGGCGATGCACGGGGTGTGCGAGGTAGTATCCGACGCGGAGTGCCAAGAACGTCGGCACGAGAAGGACGTACGCAATCAGCCTGACAACGAGGCCGCCGCCTGCGCTGGCAGACCCGATAACGAGGGCAGTCGAGAAGTCCAGTAGGCCGTTGACGAACCAGAACGTCAGGAGTGATGGGGCGAAGGCACACCCCGAAAGGACGGCTGTTGTGTGGCCAACAGAGGGTGAAAACTCCCGCGAAAGCAATGACTCGGCTGCTTGTTGAACACCTGAAACCGGATTGTACTCCTGCGTCTCGTCCACAGACATTGTTGTCTATTGGTACTCTTTGGTCCCTCGCGACGGTGCAAATGGCGCGCACAATCACGTGTACCACTCGAACTCAGCGAAAAACATGATATGATTAATAGGGATGTATATCGTGCATCTATAAGCGATGGATACCGCGGAGCTACGCACCGCACTTCGAAATGCTGGATTATCGCAGTATCAGGCCGAGGCGTACGTGGCCCTTCTCCAGCTCGGAGCAGCGAGCGCAACAGAACTGGCTGACGCCTGTGCTGTCCCGACAGCACGCATCTACGACGTTCTCCGGGACCTCGAAGCGAACGGCTACATAGAGACGTACGAACAAGACAGCTTGCATGCGCGAGCGTGCGACCCACAATCGGTGATGGAGGACCTCCGGAGCCGGGCCGTTCAACTCGACGAGGCGGCGGCGGAGATAGAGACACGCTGGCAACAACCGGCGGTCGACAAGCACATGCTGAGTATCGTCAAGCGGTTCGAAACCGTATTTAGTCGGACCGAGGAGATGATTCGGGACGCCGATGGAGAGGTTCAACTGTCGGTCACTCCCGAACAGTTCGAGAACCTCAAACCGGCGCTCACCGAGGCGTACGAAAACGGCGCGTTGGTGAAGGTGTCTCTCCATTCCGAGCACTCCGTAGAACTCGACGCACTCGACGAGAGTGATTACCGAGGGGTGGCAACCGAAGTTCGACAACGGACACTTCCGACGCCGTTTGTCGCAATTGCAGATAGGACCGGCGCGTGTTTCGCGCCGCACACCAACTCGGTGAATCAGTACGGTGTCCTCGTCGATGACTACACGTTGGCGTACGTCTTCCACTGGTATTTCCAGACCGCACTATGGGAAGTGTGGGATGTAGTCTATACCGCACAGACGGGTGACCCACCGATCGTCTACTCCGATATTCGGCACTTCGTACAGGACGCCGAACCCCTGCTTCACGATGGGAAACGTATCGTCGCGCACATCAAGGGATACGGGACCGATGACCGAGAGCCAGTCGATTTTACTGGTGAAGTGACAGATGTATTCTACACCGCGGTATCGGCTCCCAACGATACGTTATCGTTTTCTGAACTCGCAGGACAGGTCTGCCTAACTGTCGAGAGTAACGGTGAGACGTACTCTGTCGGTGGTTGGGGCGCAATGTTGGAGGAGATTGAGGCAAATCGAATCACTATTGAGGAAATCGCCTGAACTGTTCATCGAGGAAGAACTGTTTGTCGATGGGGGACTGTTCGATTCGCCGGAATGTATAACAACTAAGGGGGATAATTACAGGCCACAAGCGCAGTTCCGGGATACGCTTGACAAGGGGTATTTTGATATACCACCACACGACATTGAATTTCGTGAGTGTCCCCGGAACACCACTGAACTACCAATGAGTGCAGAACAGCCACTGGTGCTCATCGTAGAAGATGAGCCTGACCTCGCCGATCTGTACGCAACCTGGCTTAGGAACGACTATCGCGTTCGTGTCGCCTATGGAGGCCGAGAGGCACTCGACGAACTCGACGACGAGGTTGACGTCGTCCTCCTCGACCGTCGAATGCCCGACCTCTCCGGCGACGAAGCGCTCTCGGAAATCCGAGACCGTGGTTTCGACTGCCGCGTCGCGATGGTGACTGCGGTCGAACCAGATTTCGACATCATCGCCATGGGCTTCGACGACTATCTCGTCAAGCCGGTCTCGCGTGAAGCGCTAACGGACACCGTCTCTAACCTTATCTTGCGAAATGCCTACGATGTGGGGATTCAAGACCTGTTTTCCCTCGCTTCGAAGAAAGCGCTCCTCGAATCCGAGAAGGATGAGGCAGCCCTCGAAGAGAACGAAGAGTATCAGAGACTCACCGACCGCCTCCAAGAACTCAGACGCGAACTCGACGAAACACTTAGTCAACTCGACGACACTGAGGGAATACCTGCCGTCTACCGCGATATCGGCGACGCTGCCGATAGCGACGAGTCCTAACACGGGCACAATTGCTCTGGGGGCCGAGACTTCTCTTATCGGGTAACTCGACACGAGCGACAGTCACATCATTCCCGTGATGGTTTCCTACATTATCCATTCAGTTAATTAAGTTATTTTCATATCAGATATACACGAATAATTATATTTCATCCCCGGTCAATGGTATGTCTGTACATGGCCAATAAGTCCAACCAGATGGTTTCGTACCTTCGTCAGAATCCCCGTATGATGGGTGTCCTGTTTACGCTCCTACTCCTGCTTTCGCAGGCGGGGAGTGCCGCAGCCGGCACGGCAGGATATATCTATGGTCCATGATTAAGAAATAAAACTGTCGTCCCAGTAGACTTGTCCGTCGTAAACGACCGGTAATTGTTCCAGTGATAAGAATCCGACAAGCTCGTCTTCTTTTAATTCAATATCGGTTATCTGTTGAGAGGCAAGGTAGTACTGTTTGTTTCCGGGGAATGCAGGGATAATCAACGAGCCAGGGCCACACCGAGATGTGGGGTACGCATGATATGACAGATTGTATCGGTTCTGTTTGATATGGTCGACTTCACAGAGAACTGCAACACCACTTTCTGCTTGTACTACCGAGAGACTTCCATCCCCGACGACGGCATATTGGTGCGCGATGTCACTATCTTTCCGGACGATATCGAGCGAGGTCTGCAACGGAAATCCAATATTCAGGAGTCGAGCAAGTGTTCGCCCTACCCTAACCGCTTGACTGTTAATGACCTCACTGAGTGTGACAATGCCTCCGATAGCACCTGCCTCCACGAGTTCGAGGCCCTGCTCGTACGATTGGCACGCATTGAGAAGAAATGCACCGGCTCGAACCCGTGTAACTGACTTTGCATCGAGTCTCCCGTCACGACATTGGAATCCACCGTCATCGATATGGCCGATGTAGTGCAGGAAGTCTGTCGACTTAGCGAGTATCTCTCGCAACTCCGCACGACTGAGGTTATAATGTGCGTCTACGTCAAACGAGAGACTATCTCGCGAACCATACACGTCGTCGACGATATTGCTCTCGTCGAGCATCTCTTGGTCGTTACAGACGACGGTGATGCCGATATCACCCGTCGCCGGTTCGCGCTGGAGACGGTTTCGGTACGCAGCGGGTGTCGCCTTACTCGCACCGACAGGTGTCCCGTCGCCCACCCACGCTTGTTCAACCGAGTCAGTTGAACTGGGTCGAACGTACGTCTCGTCCGTGGTCGTTGTCCCTGTGCTCCTGACTGTTTCGTCCCGGAGGAAATCGTCAACGACGGCGGCCTGTACTTCGGATTCTGGAATCTCAGTTCCGGACGGTGTCCGCACAACTGCGAGGTCGTTCGTGACGAAGGGCAACAGTTCTATGTTGTTCGATTCTGGCGCGACGTGTGTCGTCAATTTCCACTCGGGGATGAGGTCCGAGATGCACTCGTACGGAACGTCGAAGTACGTCTCCAATTGTTCGCTGAGTGGCGCGTCGTACAGTCCTGAGGCATCAATATCAATTCGTGACTCGACGGTCCGGCGCTCGTGGAGTTCAACGTCGTAGATTCCTTCGGTTCGAACCACACAATCGAGGAAAAACGTTCGTTTGAGCGCCCGTGAAACCTCTTCCTCGAAACCATGTGGCCCGTCAAATTCGTGGACGAATCCGGTGTCCGTGACCAACCGTGGTGAATTTCCGGGAACGAGTTTCGCCCCGAGATAATACGCAAGCGGTGTCGCAACGAAAATGTGGCTCAGTGTCGGCGGGAGTTCGATTCGGATACCAGTCTCTGGGGTATGAAGGCCCTCAGGGATATCCAACTCATCACCGAGTTCGAGAAGTGGTGGATGCCCACGGAGTGTCGGATACGACCGTTCGACGCTCGTCGTCTTGAGTGCCGAACTGAATGCCGAGACGGCTTGCATCACCTCGTATGGATTCTCCGTCGTCGTGACTGTCGTCGCCGGACTCTCGTGCGATGAACGAGCACCGACGTGGACTTCCGTTGGCCCCTCGAACGAAAGAACAGTTTCCAGTGGTTTCGCGTCGATGGTAAGCGGACCATCGACCTTGAGGTACGTTTTGACTGCGCCAAAGAGTTCTATACTGTATGTTTCGTCGCCCAGTCGCTCGGACCCCTGCTGGTCGACCTGCGCGAGCATCGAATCACTCTCGTCGCGAACGCACACGACAGTGTTCGCGGCTACTTCGATTCGGTTCGTCTTGATGCGGACCGCTGCGTCAGTGGGGAGGGAAAACTGACTTTCGTCTGTCGGGTTTGGTGTGACTGGCGATGGTGTTTGCAACTTGAACTGGTGGCGTTCGACGTTATCTCGAACGACCAACCCCGTGCCTTCTGAAGGGAGCGAAAAGCCGACTTCGAGGGTGGAGGACGTGTTGGCCCGTTCGCTCTGCCCGGACGGTTGCATTGAGTACATGTGACACGATTAGAGTGAAAAACGTATTGGTCGGAAGAATTTCACGGTTTCAGGGGTAACCAGCCGGACGACACGTCTTTCTGTCTGAGATGCCACCGATGTTGTGCTTCCGTTCCTTCGACATTGAGCTCCACGACAGCATCGAACAGCGGTTCGAGAACTCGATTTATCTCGTCGGACCGGTCACCCGGCGACCAGACGTGAACCATCCCGTTTTGGGCCCGAACGTGTGCTGTCATGATGTGGAGAAACCGGAATACGTGTTCACGCTCGTATCGTGACAGGAGCGACGGGAGACAGTCGAAGGCAACCCGAAGCTCGGCGGGTGAGAGCGTTCCTGCGAGACGGTCGAACTCGGTTACATCCTCGGAAATCTCGGCACCGAGTTCCCCGAGTCCACCGCTCACTTGACGTTCGTACGCCGTCTGCACCCGGCCCGCTACCGGTGAGGTGACGGCCGCAGTACCACGTTCAAGCGTCGTGTATCGAATCGCCCGTGTCCACTCCATCGACCGTTGAATGGAAGGGCTGAGTCGGGCGTCAAGCGGTGTGGAGTCGTTCAAGACGAGGAGGCGTCGGCGCGGTTCATCTGGTGCTCCGAGCATCTGTTTCGAGGCACGCGAGTAGAGTTCAGTTGGAACTGAACCGACGACAAGGAGTGCGCTCCCTCGTCGCTTGAGGTCATCCAATCCGAGGTGGAATGTGGATGTATCCTCGGTCACGACTGTGTCTGTGTCACCTCCCGAAACTATTCATGTTGGACGACGAAACCATATTTAATAATACTTTGCGTGTTATTCTCTCGAAATATGATACCATGTGGCATTATTATATACTTGATGGTCTCAACGGGCACATTTGTGTCGTCGAGGTGTAGTTCTCTTTTGTGGGTTA
>NZ_JBZRPK010000109.1:0-1115 GCF_058382125.1 Haloferax sp. s1 | reverse complement strand
CCCATCTGGCAATAACTCGCTTGTGGACCTCGTCCGCGCCGTCGATGATGCGGAACTGGCGGACGTTTTCGTAGAAGTCCGCCAGCGGGAGGTCCTTGCCGATGCCGTTTCCGCCACAGATTTGAACCGCGGTGTCGATGGCGTCCTGCGCGACGTCCGCGGTGAACACCTTGCTCATCGCCACCTCGACGCGGGCCTGCTCACCGGACGCGATTCGGTGAGCGGCGTGGCGGACCATCGATCGAGCGGCGTGGAGTCGCGTCTCGATATCGGCGACATCGAACCGTATCGCCTGCTTGTCCGAGAGCGTCCCCTCGAACGCTCGCCGCTCATCGGCGTACGCCTTCGCCACGTCGAGCGCGCGCTCGGCCATCCCGGAGAAGCGCATGCAGTGGGTGAGACGGGCAGGGCCGAGTCGCTGTTGGGTGATGGCGAACCCTGCGTTCTCCGCGCCGAGCAAGTTCTCCTCGGGGACTCGAACGCTTTCGTATCGAATCTCCGCGTGACCGATTCCGGTGACCTCGCCGCCGACGTGGGGAATGTCCCGCTCGACGCGGACGCCCGGCGCGTCCGCGGGAACGAGGAAGAGAGAACACCCCTGGTACGGGTGGGCGTCCTCGTCGGTCCGGGCCATCACCAGCAGGACGTCGGCCTCGGTTCCCTGCGTCGTCCACCACTTGTGACCGTCGATGACCCATTCGTCTCCGTCCTTCTTCGCAGTCGTCCGAATCATCTTGGGGTCCGACCCGGCCCCGGGTTGGGGTTCGGTCATCGAGAAACCCGACTTGATGTCACCCTCGACCAGCGGTTCCAGCCACCGCTCCTTCTGTTCGTCCGTCCCGACCAGTTCGAGGGTGTGCATGTTGCCCTCGTCCGGCGCGTCGACGCGAATGGCCGTCGCACCGAGGAGGCTCCGCCCGGCTGCCTCGAAGACCGGGAGCACCTCGCGGAATCCCATTCCCATCCCGCCGTACTCCTCGGGGATTTGCGGGGCGTACACGTCGTAATCACTGGCTTTCTCGCGGAGTTTATCTACGGTCTCGTCAGAGGCCGGTCCATCGCCGAGGAGTTCCCGCTCGACGGGGATGACCTCCACCTTGACGAAGGTCCGGACT
>NZ_JBZRPK010000110.1:0-1116 GCF_058382125.1 Haloferax sp. s1 | reverse complement strand
CGTCATCGTCAGCGCGCTGCTCGTCGCGACGGTCGGGCTCACCATCGCGGTCTTTCCGTCGTTCGGGCAGTCGGATATCGACTTCACCGAACTACTAGAGTCGTATCCGGAGGAATTTCGGACGGCCTTCGCCGGGAGCGTCACGGACCTCTCTTCTCTGGAGGGATATCTCGTCGTCGAACTCTACCAACTCGTCTGGTTGCTCATCGTCGGGAGCTACTTCGCCTACGCGGCGGGGTCGCTCATCGCGGGCGAGGTCGAGCGCCAGTCGGTTGAACTCGTCCTCGTTCGCCCGGTCTCGCGCACCCGGTTCGTCGTGGGAAAGTTCCTCGCGATGCTTCCCGCAGTCGCATTCGTCGATTTCGTCGTCTTCGCGGCCGTCGTCTTCGGTGCTGGTCTCATCGACGAGGAGATTCACCTCACCCAACTCCTCATGGTCCACGGGGTCGGTGGTCTCTACCTCGTCGCGTGCGTCGCCATCGGTCTCCTCGCTTCGGCGTTCTTCCAGCGGGTTCGCCGGGCGCAAGGGACCGCCATCGGCGTCGTCTTCGGGTCGTTTCTCCTCGACTCGTTGACGCTCGATACCGATTACGAGTTCCTCGGGTCGCTCTCGCTCACCCGCTACATCGACCCGGGCGAACTCCTCGTCGCCGGTGACGTAGATTGGGGTGGCGTCGCTATCCTCCTCACTGCGACGTGCGTGCTCGTGGTCCTCGCGGCCGAGGTGTTCGAACGCCGCGACTTGTCGTAGCCGGGGTCGAACCGGTTCGTAAACAGATGTGTCGCCTCGCCCCCGACCTTTTACTCTGCAGACACGTATCCTCTCCATGCATCTCTACGCAGCAGCAAATGGTGCGGTCCTCTCGGTCACCGGGACCCTAGATAACCCGCAAACCAACTCGCTGGACGACCTGCAGACCACTCGACGTCTCGACGAACACCGTATCGAGTGCATCGCCGCCGACCCACGAGAACCGCATCGGGCCTTCTGCGGCACCTTCGATGCAGGACTATTCCGGACGAGAGACGGTGGTGATACGTGGCACTCAGTGGGGGAAGACACCGTTCTGGAGTCGGTGACGAGCCTCGCTATCTCCCCCACCGACCCCGACGTGG
>NZ_JBZRPK010000723.1:0-23886 GCF_058382125.1 Haloferax sp. s1 | reverse complement strand
GTCTAGCCCGTCAGGCCGGGAGAAATTCGTCGGTCTGCGGGTGAGAAGGGACGTATCAGTGAGAGGAAACATATCAGCGACACGAAACGACGTGAATAGTGACCCGAGACTACGCAGGATGTCTCTCGAAGAATCCCGAGACGAGTTTTCGCTCGGCCGCCCGGAGGTGTTGATGGAACGTCGCACGGGAGATATCCATCGCGTCGGCGAGTTCGTCACCCGTGACGCCGTGTGGCCACTCGAAGAACCCACCCAGATACGCGAGTTGAAGCGCAGTGTGTTGTCTATCGGTGAGTTCCGCGCTGAGGCTGGCGACGAACTCTCGGGGTGTCTGTGGCGGAGCCGCGCGGTCTCTGACGGCGCGAAGTTCGACGCCGTCCGCCGCACTCTTCAGGTCGTCGAGTAACGACCGACCCACCGTCCGGTCGGGGACCACGGCGGTGAACCGACAGCCGTGTTCGTCCGCTTCGAGGTCGGTTATCCGCCCGCCTGCGTCTGCCACGAGATGCGCGAGCGACCCCGATGTGAGTGTCACATCGTACAGGCCGATATTGTCTCCGCGGGGAAGACGCGTGACCTCGGACACGCCATCTGGTTCGAAGTCCACCTCGTCGAGGTTGGTCGATGGCGGCGTCGAAACGAACAGGCTGAGTGTTCCGTCGTCGTGTGGGACGGCCCCTTCGTACTGGAGTTGACACCCGGCGGCGGCCGCAAGGCGAACCAGCGGTTGAGTCGAGTCACTCACGTTCACGTCGAGTTCGAGAACGTCGTCCGAGAGGAGCGACCGGCGACTCTCGAACGCGTCGATAGCCGCACCGACGGCTCTTCCGAGTGTCCCAAAGACAGCCGTTATCTCCTCGTTGAGAGTATCAGAGTTACTGTCCGTGTCAGTATCCGGATTCGTGTCCGCATAGACTGTCAAAACACCGTAGAGCGTCTCCCGGTGAATCAGTGGAACCGCAATGACTGATTGAAACGGGACGTGCGAATCCTCGTGCACTGGCCCATCCGGAACTGTCCCTGACTGGACAGTCCGCGTCTGGACGGCCCGTGCTGTCGGGTCAGTTGCGTCATCGTGGTCGATTTCGAGTGCTTCGATAGACGACCCGGTACTCCCCGCCCACTCACTCGGGACGATAGTCGCTGGTGAGAGGTCGCAGTCCCCAATCCACGCCCAATCGAACTGCTCGGTTTCGGCGACTCGGTCGCACACAGTGGCTTCGAGGTCTTGGCGCGTCTCCGCTCTGACGAGCGCACTCGTCACGTCTTCGAGAAGCCCTTCGATGTGGTCGACGAGCGTCTGAAGCCGTGTTCGTTCCTCTTCGACCCGTGCGGCGTACTGTTCTGCGGCCGCTTCCGCACGGACCCGCTCTGTGATGTCGGTCTGGAACCCGACGTAGTGTGTCACCGCTCCATCCGGGCCACTCAGTGGTGCGACATCGACGCGGTTCCAGAACGTTTCGCCGCTCTCGCGGTAGTTCAGAAGTTCGACGGACGCCGATTCTTCGGCTTCGATGGCCCGACGGAGTTCGGCCACTTGTTCGAGATTCGTCCTCGGTCCCTGCAGATATCGACAGTTCCGGCCCAGCGCTGCCTCGGCGCTGTAGCCAGTCAACGACTCGAATGCCTCGTTGACGTAGACGAGTGGCAGGTCCGGCAGCGAACAGTCGGCAATGGTGATGCCGACCGGAGCCTCGTCCATTGCTTGTTCTTTCAGGTCCTCAGTAATCTGCCCGGACGCTTCCGTCCCGTAGCGACGCCACGCGACGGCGCTCCGAATTCGCTCCGGAAGTCGTTCGAAGAGATTCGAGTCGACGAGCGGGACAACATCTGCGGCACCGGCGTCGTGTGCGTCCGCAGACGAGAGGTAACCATCCTCGGGAACGACTGCGACGAGTGGGGCCGCAGTCTCAGCGTGCAAATTCTCGATATCGTCGGCCCGGTCGCTCGCAACCACGACGCAGTCTATCGAGTTGCCTCGGAGTCGCCGTCGTGCCGCCTCGACCGAGGAGACGGTCTCGACGGGGAGCGGCGAGAGTACGTCTTCGAGTCGGCCTCGGTCAGCATCGACGACGACCGCAAGGACGCGAGGGAGTGGCGTCGATTCGTTCATGGACTACACACTTGCCGACTCCATAAGGAAGTTCGCGAGGAGTGCGCCGAAACGGCCAGTACACGATGCAATACGATTCGTAAAGTGCGGTCGATGCGGCACGCTGTGGGCGGAGAATAAAGAGGAAAATCGGAACCGAGTGCGAACGTGAGGGTAGCCTTCGTTAGGCTTCCGCTTCGACCGTCTCGGCGTCTTCCTGATAGTAGTCCTCGATGAGGTCCTCGTCGATACGGTTGAGTTCGGACTTCGGCAGCATCGACAGGAGTTCCCAACCGATGTCGAGCGTCTCCTCGATAGACTGGTCCGAGTCGAAGCCCTGGTTGACGAACTCGGCTTCGAAGCGCTCGGCGAAGTCGAGGTACTTGTTGTCACGCTCAGAGAGCGCTTCGCGACCGACAATGTTCACGAGGTCGCGAAGGTCTTCACCCTCTGCGTACGCCGCGTACATCTGGTCGGACACGTCGGCGTGGTCCTCGCGGGTGAGGCCCTCACCGATACCGTCGTCCATAAGACGCGACAGCGACGGGAGCACGTCCACCGGGGGACGGAGACCCTGACTGTTGAGGTCACGGTCCATCACAATCTGACCCTCGGTAATGTAACCGGTCAGGTCAGGAATCGGGTGCGTGTCGTCGTCACCGGGCATGGTGAGAATCGGAATCTGCGTAACAGACCCTTCACGACCCTTGATACGACCTGCGCGCTCGTAGAGCTGTGCAAGGTCGGTGTACATGTAACCGGGGTAACCACGGCGACCCGGAACCTCTTCACGGGCCGCACCGATCTCGCGGAGTGCCTCACAGTAGTTCGTCATGTCCGTGAGGATAACGAGGACGTGGTAGTCCTTCTCGAACGCGAGGTACTCGGCCGTCGTGAGGGCGAGACGCGGCGTGACCGTCCGCTCGACTGCGGGGTCGTCCGCGAGGTTCGTGAAGACGACGGAGCGCTCGAGTGCGCCCGTGCGCTCGAAGTCTTCCATGAACTCGTTCGCCTCTTCCTGCGTGATACCCATCGCGCCGAAAATCACTGCGAACTCGGAGCTTTCGCCCTCACCGCTTTCTTCCGGCACCGTCGCCTGACGTGCAATCTGCAGCGCAAGGTCGTTGTGCGGCAGACCGGACCCGGAGAAAATCGGGAGCTTCTGACCGCGAACGAGCGTGTTCATGCCGTCGATGGACGAGACACCCGTCTGAATGAACTCTTCGGGGTACTCGCGCGAGAACGGGTTAATTGCTGCGCCAACGATGTCGCGACGTTCGTCGGGGACGATTTCGGGGCCGCCGTCGATTGGCTGGCCGGACCCGTCGAGCACGCGACCGAGGAGGTCCTCGGTCACGGGCATCTTGAGGGTCTCGCCGAGGAACTTGACGGACGCGTTCCTGTCGATACCGGTCGTGCCTTCGAACACCTGAATCGCGACGATGCCCTCGCTGGATTCGAGGACCTGTCCACGCTTGGTCTCGCCTTGCGGTGTCTCGATTTCGACGATTTCGTCGTAACCAATCGCCTCGTCGACCTCGGCGAACACCAGCGGGCCGCTGATTTCGGTGATAGTCTGGTATTCCTTCATGGTCTCAGTACAGCTCGCGGAGTTGCTCTGTGATCTCTGCTTTGAGGTCCTCGATGTACGCACCCCAATCTTCCTGCACACCGATGCGGTTCAAGCGGGGAACCGCCTCGATGGCCTGAATCTCTTCGACGGGGACGCCGGCTTCGAGCGCCTTGAACGCCTCGTCGTTGAATTTGTGGATGGCGGTGAGGATACCGTACGTCTTTTCGGGTTCACAGTACGTGTCCGTCGGGTGGAACGCGTTCTGCTGGAGGTACGCCTCACGGAGGTAGCGAGCGACCTCGAGGGTCAGCTGCTGGTCCTCCGGCAGGGCGTCCTTACCGACGAGCTGAACGATTTCCTGAAGCTCGTTCTCCTCGTCGAGCACGTCGACAGCCCACTGGCGTTCGTCCGGCCAGTCGTCTTCGACGTTTTCGACGAACCACGGGTCGAGCTGCTCTTGGTAGAGCGAGTAGGACTCGTTCCAGTTAATCGCCGGGAAGTGACGACGCTCGGCGAGGTCTGCGTCGAGTGCCCAGAACGTCTTCACGATACGCAGGGTGTTCTGCGTGACCGGCTCGGAGAAGTCGCCGCCCGGCGGCGAAACTGCGCCGATAACGGAGACAGAACCTTCCTGACCGTTGACGGTCGTGAAGTATCCGGCGCGCTCGTAGAACTCGGAGAGACGCGCGGCGAGGTACGCGGGGTACCCCTCTTCACCGGGCATCTCCTCGAGACGCGAGGAAATCTCGCGCATTGCCTCTGCCCACCGGGAGGTGGAGTCGGCCATCAGCGCGACGTCGTAGCCCATGTCGCGGTAGTACTCCGCGATGGTGATTCCGGTGTAGATGCAGGATTCACGGGCTGCCACAGGCATGTTGGACGTGTTCGCGATGAGGCACGTCCGGGCCATAAGCGGGTTGCCCGTCTTCGGGTCGTCGAGTTCCGGGAAGTCCTCGATAACCTCGGTCATCTCGTTACCGCGCTCACCACAGCCGACGTAGACGACGATGTCAGCGTCGGCCCACTTGGCGAGCTGGTGCTGCGTAACCGTCTTTCCGGACCCGAACGGACCCGGAATCGCGGCCGTCCCACCCTTCGCGATGGGGAACAGACCGTCGAGGATACGCTGACCGGAGACGAGCGGTTCGCGCGGCGTCTTCTTCTCAGCCGCCGGACGCGCCTGACGCACCGGCCATTCCTGGTGCATCGTAATCTCTTCGCCGTTGTCGAGTTCGACGACCGCCTCGGTGACGGCGAACTCGCCAGCTTCGACGGCGACGACCTCGCCACCTTCGAAGTCCGGCGGGACCATGACCTTGTGTTCGATGGTCACGGTTTCGGGGACCGTACCCACAACGTCACCGGGGGCGACTTCGTCGCCTTCGGAGACGGTAGGTTCGAACTCCCACTCCTTCTCCAGGTCGATACCGGGCGCGTCGACACCGCGGTCGAGGAACGCCGAGTCCATCTTGGACTCGAGGACGTCCAGCGGACGCTGGACACCGTCGTAGATGGCGTCCATCATCCCGGGACCGAGGTCGACGGTCAGCGGTTCGCCCGTACTCTCGACGGGTTCGCCGGGACCGACACCGGAGGTCTCTTCATACACCTGAATGGTCGTGAGGTCGCCCTCAATCTCGATGACCTCGCCCATTAGCCCTTCGTCGCCGACATAGACGACGTCGTTCATACGGGCGTCGAGGCCACGGGCGGTCACGACCGGACCACTCACGCTTGCGATGACACCGTCCTCGCGAACGGAATCTTGTGTTGCCTGACTCATGTTTGGTTATTCGTCCATCAGATCGATACCGATTGCTCTCTTGATCTGGTCGCGGAGACCGCTCGCTCCACCGGAACCGCCGAGCGTCACGAGCGTTGGCTCGATGCTGCGCTCGACAGATTGGCGGGCGTTACGCGAAAGGTGGTCGAGGTCGTGTTCGTGCATCACGATGATGCCGACGTCTTCGTCCTCGAGCGTGCGTATAACGGCCTCGTCGAGTGCTTCGTCCTTTTCTTCGTCCGGGATGTTCTCGAACTTGCGGACGCCCGCAAGTCGGAATCCCGTGGTGAAGTCCGGACTGCCGATAACTGCGATTTCCTGGCTCATAGGATGACCAGCTCCTCCTCGATTGCATCGGGGTCGAGCCCTGCCTCGCGGCCGCGGGCAATCGCCCGAATGTTGTCGACCTCGCGCTCCTTGGCGAGGATGTACGAGACGATTGGGGTGACAGACAGCGGGTACACGTGTCCGAGCGAGTCACCGTACTCCAAGAGTGCCGCATCGAGGGCACGCTCGAAGCCGATGAGGCTGTCTGCCTCTTCGAGGTCCGAAAGAGCCGACGAGAGACGGTCACCGTACCGGCTGTCACGGATTTTTGAGACCAGTTCGTCCGGACTGGTCGCCAGCGCCGCAATTTCTGACGCCCGGAACAGCGTTCCGCCCTCGATGAAGTAGTCGACTGGGTCGAGGTCGGCACCACTGCGAGCGATACGGAGTGCGTTGCGGGCGTTTCGGAAGTCTATCTCTGCTTCGAGGAACTCGCGGTACTGCTTGGCTTCTTCACCAACGACCAGGCCTTCGAGCAGTTGCTCGTAGAAAGCGCGGTCGACCGCGTTTTCCAGTGGTACGAGCACGCCAACCTCTTCGTAGTCTTCGTAGGCGGCCTCGAGACCGTCGCCGAAGATGGTACCGGAGAGCAGGTCGACGATTTCCTCAAGTTCGCTTGCGTCAAGCAGACGCGAGATGAGTTTATCGTCAAACTCGCCGGCGCGGATGAGGTCAGCTTCGACCTCGTTGCGTGGCGTATCGGAGTAGATGCCACGGATGATGGTCTTGATGTTCCACGCGTCGAACTTCCGAAGATACCGCGCGATGAGGTCGTAGAGGCGGCCACCTGCCCAATCGAGGATGTCGTTGAACTGCTTCGCCAGATTCTGGTTCAGCGCGAACTCGATGAGGTCGACACCGGAGAAGCGACTTCCCAATGCGTTGACCTCGTTTTCGTACTCCGACTCCTCCATGAATCGGGCAATCTCGGCCGGCCCCATACGGACCAGTTTGCGGTACTCCTCGTCTCCGAACAGGGCACTGCGTCGCGCTCGAACACGAGCGATAACGTATTCGGGATTCGAGCCGCCAGCAGTGCTCATTGGTCGTCGAACAGTCGCGTACTCACTTCCTTCAGGTTGTCCTCCCAGACTGTGTTGAGGACCGAGTCGAAGGTGTTGTTCACCCGAACACGCGAGTTCTCGCCTTCGACCACGACGCCACCGAGGCAGTCGCGCTCACCAGCGACCTCGTACCCGTCGTAGTCGGCAAGGATGGTTTCGAGCAGGTCAGCGTCCTCGGCACGGCCGTAGACGCTGACTTCGTCCTCGTCTTCGAACTCAACCGCGGCAGCGTCGAGAAGCGAACGGGTGAGCTCTTCGCGACGGTCGCCTTCGAGCTCAGCGAGTTCGTTTTCGACCTGCTCGCGGACACGCTGCAGGACGTCACGGCGAGCGCCGAGTCGTGCCTGCTTGGCTTCGAGCTTCGCACTGGAAAGCGCCTGTTCGCGCTCCCGTTCGATCTGCTGCTCGATGTCGGCCTTACGCGATTCGAGGATGTTCTCGGCGTCGGATTCGGCTGCGGCGATGATATCGTCCGCCTGTTCTTGGCCGTCCTGCCTGATTTCCTCTGCGCGTGCGCGGGCTTCGTCTCGGATATCCTCAACGACGTTATCCAAACTCATAATGGGAAAGGGAGGGGTGCTTAGGCCGCGAAAACAACGACCAGTGCGAGGATGACAAGGGTTTCGGGGAGGACCGTAAGGATCAGCCCGTTGACGAAAAGACCCTCGTCTTCAGCGATCGCACCCATCGCAGCGGAACCGATACCACGCTCGGCGTATCCGGCTGCGAAGGCGGCAATACCGACCGAAAGGGCCGCCGCAGCACCTTCGGTGATCGCGGGCGAGGAGGTGGCTTCACTCTGCAGTGCAGTCATGAGGGGTTCAATTGCTTCAATCATTGTGTGTTCCTGAGTACCGGATTGTCGTCTCCGAACGTTCGTATGTGTTGCAAGCCTTCTCATAAAGGTTCCCAAAATAATCGGGTGAAATACGGCATTCGGGCGGCTGTCGGCGGTGATTCCGGCAGAGCCGTTGCTATCGAAGCGGTCGATAAAGAAGGTACCGCCTGTTCACTCAGTCTTCGGTCGTGAACTGACGGTCGTAGCCGAACGGTTCGTACTCGCGTCCACCGCCCTCGAAGAATTTGCCGAAGAACTCGACGTATTCGAGACGGACGGCCTGCAGACCGGCACTCGTGACACCGAGTGCGAGGACGACGAGGTGGCCGACGACGAGAACGAGCAGCCCACCAACGACACCAGCAGCGCCGGAGTGGAACAGCCCGCCGAAGAGGATATTAGTCACTTCGTGCCCGTGGACCATCTCGCCGATGTGTGGCATGTGGCCGAGACCGAAGTGCCACTCCACTTCGCCGCCGTGTCCGGTGGTGTACACACCGAAGACAAGCAGGTTGACGGCGAACGCCATCGACGCCTTTGCGATGAGGACAGCGCCGAGACGAGTGTACGACAGGACGTTCGAGAGAACACTCGCGAACTCGGCGAGCTCTGCTGGTTCTGCCATCGCGAGGAAGGCTGCCCCGAGCAGATAGAGGCCGAGCCCAGCCCAGCCGACAGTGTACGAGAAGCCCGAGAAGCCGAGCGGGAGAAGCCCGCCACTGGCGAACGTCGTGAACAGGAACTCGGGGGGAACGCCACCGAGCGCATCGCTGAAGACCCAAATCCACAGGCCATTCAGCATGAGAATCCACGAACCGGCTTCGAGGACGGCTTCTTTCGCACCGTGGAGTTGGAACTTCTCGACGAAGTCGAAGATGTACCCCACGTTGAGGTGGAAGATACCGACGACGACGCTCACGGTGAGCCAGCCGAGTGCCCACTCAGAGGTGGCCGGCGACAGACCCTTCTCGATTGGGGGGTGCGAGAGACCGAGCGCACCTTCCCACAGGTACTGGGTGATGAGGTGGAACCCGAATATTTCCCCGTAGAGGATGCCGAAGAGCGTGGTGAAGAGACCAGCGGCAATCGTCATTCCACCCATGCTCTTGAACGTCTCGGATTCGAACCCCGCATAGAGGTAGTATCCGATGGCGGTGTAGATAACACCGTATCCGAAGTCCCCAATCATGAACCCGAAGAACGCCGGGAACGTCAGGAACAGGATAACGGTAGGGTCAAACTCGTAGTAGTTCGGTCGGTTGACCGCCTGTACGAGCAGTTCGAACGGCTTGACTGCACCGCTGTTGTTCTGGACGACCGGTGGTTCGTCGTTGGACATCGTGACCGCCCCACCGTCGGTGGCGGCGGCAGTTCCGCCGGCCTCTGGAACCCCTTCGCGTGCGTGGTCGTGTCCGTCGTGGGAGAACTCCGCGCGTTCGAGTTCCTCGACGTCGACGTGCTCGCCGACGATGGATTTCAGCTCACTGGCGAACGTGTTGTATCGCTCCGTTGGAATCCACCCTTCGGCGACGAAAGCGTTCTCCGTCGTCGCAAAGGACAACGGTGCTTCCGTCTTCTGTACGTCGATGTCGAGACGTTCCTCGGCTGCAAGGAGGAACTCGCCTTCTTCGACCGCAATGTCGTGAAGCTCGGACTCGACGGTTTCGAGCTTCGATTCGAGTTCGCGTTTTTCTTGTTCGAGGTCGCGGATGTGGTCTTCGGGGCTTCCCGAGGCATCCGGAACTTCGAGCGTGGCGAACTCGGCACCAACAAGCGCGTCCGTAAGCGCCATCTCAGATGCACCCTCAGTCGGGCGGCCGAAGATGGCGTGGGTTCGCTCACCGGAGAAGATCTCATACGCATTGATCTCACCGGCGTCCACGACGGCACGCTCGATCTCATCGCGATTGCCATGACCGACGACGACCTGCAGCGAGTCGTACCCCGAAAGCAGGTCGAGGTCGATACCCAGGTCGACGAACGGCTCCATCGCGTCGATTTCTTCGTCCACCGCTCTGAGCTTGTTCTCCAGCTCTGAGCGACGGTCTTCCAGTTCGTTGACTTCGGTTCGAATCTCTTCGAGCGGCTCGCCGAGCGCGTCGTCCGGGACGATGCGCTGACGGCCGGCGTCGGAGTCTTCGACGCCGAGGATACTCTTGAGCGAGCGGACGGTGACGAGCTTGTCGGAGGCGCTCTCCGCGCCCTCGATGGGCGTCCCCGTCTCGAATCCGAACTCCTCCTGCCACGAGCCGTCGTATTCGGTGACGTGCAGCAGTCGGAGGTCGTGGACAGCCTCGATGACCTCGGGCATGACGCCCTTAGAACCGGTCACCGAGACCTTGCTCATTTGCTCAGGTCTGAGCATTCACCGCCTCCTCGAATTTGCCGATGGCGTACTCGACCGCGTCGTCGATGTGGTCTTCCGCCTCGGCGACCAGTTCGTCACGGGCTTCCTCACCTTCTTCGAGGATACGTTCCCGCTCCGTCTCTATCTCCGCGCGCCCCTCCTGCAGACGCTCGGATTCGAGTTCGTCAGCCTCTTCTTCGGCCTCGGAGCGAATCTCATCGGCTTCGCGACGTGCCTCCGCGACGAGCTCCTCACGTTTGGCCTCGGCCTCTTCAACGATGTCGTCGGCCTCCTGCTCGGCCGTTTTGATTCGTTCGAGAACCTCTTGTCTCGGCATACTCGTATCACAGGAACGTTGCACAAGCGCTGTATAAGGTGTTTGCGGAAAGTCGGTGACAGATGTTCCGAAACACCGAAATAAACGGCCGTTCGAACGCCGAACTGCGCGGCGAATCCGCACCGTTATCATCGGTGAGTCCTAATCCCGGCGCGATGGGAGTCCTCGAAAACAAAGCGCGGGCCCGCCTGTTCTACAAGTATCTCTCGAAGGTGTACGACCAGGTGAACCCGTTCATCTGGAACGAGGAGATGCGCGACGAGGCGCTCGAAATGCTCGGTATCGAGCAAGGAGACCGTGTCCTCGACGTCGGATGCGGAACCGGTTTCGGGACCGAAGGACTGCTCCGCTACACCGATAACGTGCATGGCCTCGACCAGAGTATCCACCAGATGCAGAAGGCGTGGAAGAAGTTCGGCAAGAACGACCAGGTCCGCTTCTACCGCGGTGACGCCGAACGCCTCCCCTTCGCCGACAACTCGTTCGACATCATCTGGTCGTCCGGGTCAATCGAGTACTGGCCGAACCCCGTCACCGCGCTAGAAGAGTTCCGTCGCGTGGTGAAACCCGGAAACAAAGTGCTCGTCGTCGGTCCCGACTACCCGAAGAGCGGCGTCTTCCAGAAACTGGCCGACGCAATCATGCTCTTCTACGACGAGGAGGAAGCCGACCGGATGTTCGAAGCCGCCGGCTTCGTCGATATCGAACACCACATCCTCCAGCGACAATCTGGAAGCCCACGTGCTATCGTGACTATCGCGCGCGCACCTGACGAAGAGTAATCTAAAGCGAGCCGTCGCGTTTTCCGACCGTTCACCAAACCTGAAGCGTACCGCCGCGTTCACCACCGCTCAGGAAACTGTTGCCCGGAGCACCGCGACCGGTGTCTCGTCGTCGTACACTCGAACGACAACCGACGACCCAGTTGTGATGTCGGGGTCGTTAGTGCCCGCAAGTTCGAGACTCGCGCGCTCGCCGACGGTCCAGCGGGAATCAGCCGCCGCATTGAACGGTCCCGTCGGTCCCGGACGAAACCCCCGGGCTGAGAAGAACGGAACTGGCGGTTGGTACGCCAGCGACTCGCCGTCGACCGAGATACGAACACTGAGTGTCTGGACGTCGAGTGGTGCGCCTCCTTCGTGTGTTATCGAGAGTGTTTCTCCGGAGACGGACAACGACAGGGCTGTCGGTCGTGTCGGCGTCGGCGACGACTCGGCGACGTCAAAGGCGGCAGCACCGACGACGCCGGCAACGACGACAACGAGTCCGACGAGGAGGACGCTTCCGACGAGGATAGAGGTCCCACGAGTCGCGTGCTGGAACTGACGGAACATCGAGAAGGCGTGGCCTCGTCATGCGATAAGAAGCTTCGGCCAGTGTAAAAGACCAACTGAGCCGTGTGAAGGCGAAGCTAAGAGACTCACTACACCCCGGGCGGGCCTTCGGGGGTCGCGGTGAGTTGCTCATCGGGCGTCGAATTCGACTGGTCAGTCGTGTTCGTTTCGAGTCCGGGGATGGGCGTCGGCGAGGAGGTAAGAACGACCGCCGAGTTACCCTTGATGACGGTAATCGTGAACGGTCCCGACGGTGAGACAGTCCAGATGGTTCCGTCGGTGCCAGTGTGCCCGAGTAGTGTGCTTTCTTGGCTGGCTTCGAGTCCAATGGTTACGTTCGCGTCGACGGGATCATCCGTCTCAGTTTCGTTCAACTGAATTCGAAGCGGGCCACCGGGATAGGTCTGATAGGCGGTGAGCGAAAGCCCGTCTTTGACCTCGGTTTTTGGCGTTCCCGAAGTGACCGTTCTGAGTGGCCGCGCTTGCGACTCCTTGAACACTTCTCCGCTTCCGGCGTCGACATACGCGGACAGTTGTCCGCCGTTGTAATTGATACGCACGCGGTGACTGTTACCAGCGCTGATGACGTTTGTCCCGTTCTGGGCGGACCTGCTCGAATAGACCGTCGGATAGTTATCTGCGACGATACCGAGCGCCTCCTCGTACATGACCGTACTCTGGTCGCGGTCGCGAAGGTCAGAGCGGTAGGCCTCGCGGATGTACTTACCATCTGCGACGACACTGAGGACGACGCCGGTCTCACTCGTCCGCACGGAGAAGCGCGTCGGCTCGGCCCCGCCGGTCATGACAGCGACTGCGTGCTTTCGGACGGGGCCGGTGAACGTATCGAGTTCGCGCTCTAACCCCGCGAGGCGTCCGGAGTCGATAGAGAAGTCCGGCGTGTTGGATGCGAGAGTACGAAGTTCGACGCGGCGCTCGTTGAGACTTCGCGCCTCGGCGTCGATGCGGGCGAGTTCGACGAGGAGTTCACGGGCCGTGATTTGGTCCTGGTTGAACCGCTCGATAACGGTCCGCTGTGTGCTCTGAAGCGCGATTGCACGTTGCTCGATGCGGCTCAGTTCATCGATAATCAGCTGTTGGCGGATGCTGTCGTCGCTCGCCGATTCGATTCGCTCGATAGATGTGCCGGTCTGTATCTGTCCACCGGCTCTAAGCGCAGCGAGGTCGAGCGAGGGGCCGAGGTCGACATGTTGTGATTCGACCGTCGCTTGCACTAGATTCGACTCGGGGATGTCGAGCACGCGAATCGTCTCGTTCGGCACCTGCTGGGCCTGAGCCTGGGCCGGAGACGCCGTATCAAAGACCGATTGCTGGTCCGAGACAGCGTCGGGACCGACCGCGCCGAGAGCAGGCGACGCCACCAAGAGGATGGCGATGACGAGCGGAAGGGCCTTCATCGGCATAGGGGTACACAATGCCAGTACTAAAATGGCCCTCTTGTGGACCAACGACAGATAAAGTTTCGTTGCGCACACGGTGGCAACGATTGTCAATAGAGACGGAATGTGACGTTAAGTCGATGGAAAGCGTTTTCATCGCCGGACGAAACGGATTCACGTATGCGGAGCGCCGCCCTCATCGTTGCCCTCTTCATCATCATCGCCGGTGTCGCGGCACCAGTCACGGCAACTGGCGCCGCCACCACCGACACGCACGGCGCTAACACGGCGACATCCCTTGGTCAGACAACCCTTATCGCACAACAGTCGAACCTCGAACGAGCGCCCAAGACGGATATCGTCATCGAACTCCGTAACGACCGGTCGGCGAATTGGCGCATCGTGATGCGTTACGACCTCGAGACGGAAAACGAGACGAAGGCGTTCAGAGAGTTCGCACGGAAATACGAACAGGGGTCTGCGGATGTTGGTCTCGACGCTGAACTCTTCGAACAAGTCAGTGAGACGGCCGAAGCACAGACCCAGCGGTCGATGACAATCAAGAACACGACGAAGAGAGGGTACGTCAAAAACGACACGGGCGTGCTCGTCTTGACCTTCACGTGGACGAACTTCTTAGAGGAGACTGACGAGGGGCTACGTCTCAGAGACGCGTTCTCTGCGCGCGACGGCAAGACGTGGCTCACGTCACTTCGCTCGAACCAGAATCTCAGTATTCAGACCCCTCCGAAGTACGCTGTCAGTAGTACCCCTCGCGGTCTCCAACTGGAGGATAACGCGGTGGTCGTCGAAGGGCCTCGAACCTTTGACTCGCCGGAACAGTTGGCCGTGAGTTATTACGTCCCGCCAGGGGTGGGCCAAGAAATCCCGTGGGAACTCATTGGCGGAGGGGTTGTAGTCGTCCTGATAGTGGGACTGCTCTACCTTCGCCGTCGGTCCACCACCAGCGAACGAACCCCTGCGTCACCCCCCGAGTCTGAGCCACGCAACGGTGCAGCGACCGAACCAGCACCCGCGCAAACAGATGAGCAAGCACCCGAAGCCGGAGCCGAGGAGGGAGCTGAAAGCGAGGACCCGGACATCGACCTCGACCTGCTCTCCGACGAAGAGCGCGTCGAACTGCTCTTAGAGCAAAACGGCGGACGGATGAAACAGGCGAACATCGTCAAGGAAACCGGCTGGTCCGACGCGAAAGTCTCGCAACTGCTGTCGTCGATGGCCGACGAAGGACAGGTCGAAAAGCTTCGTCTCGGCCGCGAAAACCTCATCTCGCTGCCGGACGAGGACGAAGAAACGGAGTAATCGGCTGACTGCACGTTGGCGGCGACGGTGCGAAAACGTTTATTCGCCCCCGTCGGTAGTGAACGTTGATGAAAGTTCTCGTAACCGTCAAAGAAGTGGCCGAGGTGGAAGAGGACTTCCAACTCGATGGCCTCCGCGTGGCAGAACAGTACCTCGATTACGACCTCAACGAGTGGGACGAGTACGCGGTCGAAGCGGCCGTCCAAATCGCCGAGGAGAACGACGACGTCGAAGTCGTCAGTGCGACAATCGGTCCCGAACGCTCCGAAGAGACCATCCGCATGGCGCTCGCCAAAGGCGTCGACCGCGCCATCCGCGTGTGGGACGACGCACTCGAAGACGTAGACCTTCTCGACGTAGGCGCAAAGACGCGACTCCTCTCGGCAGTCGTCGAAGAAGAAGAACCCGACCTCGTCCTCACGGGCGTGCAGGCAAACGACGATAGCTTCGGAGCGACCGGCGTCTCGCTGGCGTCCGCAATCGACTTCGAATGGGCCGCGGTCGTCAACGACCTCGACTTAGATATCGACGGTGCCGTCGCTAACGTCCGCCGCGAACTCGAAGGTGGCGTCGAAGAACTCACCGAAGTCGACCTCCCCGCCGTGCTCACCATCCAGACCGGTATCAACGAACCCCGCTACGCGAGTCTGCGCGGGATTCGTCAGGCACAGTCCAAGGAAATCAAGCCGATGGCACTTTCGGACCTCGGACTCGACGAGGCGGCCCTCGAATCCGACCTCGTGTTGACCGACATGTACGAACCGGAGACCGAATCTGAGGCGACGTACTTCGAAGGTGGTGCCGGGGAGCAAGCCGCCGAACTTGCGACTGTGCTCCGCGAGAAGGGGGTGGGTGCCCAATGAGCGACGTACTTGCCATCACGGAACACCGCCGCGGCGAACTCCGTGACGTGTCGTTCGAACTCGTCACCGCCGGTGCCGACCTCGTCGGTGACACCGGCGGCGACCTCCACCTCGCTGTCATCGGCGGCGACACGGATGGGTTTGCCGAGGAACTCTCGCTCGACGGCGTCGACACCATCCACACCGTCACGGAAGGCGACGAGTTCAACCACGACGTGTACGTACAGGCCGTCACGGAACTGTACGAGGAACTCGACCCGACGTACGTCCTCATCGGCAACACGGTCAACGGGCTCGACTACGCACCAGCCGTTGCAGAAGGTCTCGACCTCCCGCTCGTGACTGACGCGGTTGGACTCCAGAACGACGGGACCCTCGAAGTCACCCGCGAGATGTACGCCTCGAAGGTCGAATCCACGATTGAAGTCAACGCCGACCGCGCCGTGGTCACCATCCGACCCGGCGAGTGGGACGCCACGGAAGCGGCGGGCGAACCCGCAGTCGAAGTGTTCGACTTCACTCTCGATGAATCTCGCGTGCGCTCGCGCGTAACTGGATTCGAAGAAGTCGGCAGCGGCGATGTCGACATCTCGGAGGCAGACGTGCTCGTCTCTGTCGGCCGCGGTATCGAAGAAGAAGAGAACATCGAACTGGTGCAGGACCTCGCAGACGCGCTCGATGCGACCCTGTCGTCCTCGCGCCCCATCGTCGACAACGGCTGGCTCCCGAAGGACCGTCAGGTCGGTCAGTCCGGGAAGGTCGTGACGCCTAAAGTGTACCTCGCAGTCGGTATCTCCGGTGCGGTCCAGCACGTCGCCGGGATGAAAGGCGCTGAGAATATCATCGCCATCAACACCGACCCCGACGCGCCTATCTTCGACATCGCCGACTACGGTATCGTCGGCGACCTCTTCGATGTGGTGCCGGAACTTATCGAGCAGTTCGAGTAAGTACTGAATCCCGTTTTTCGTTTTTTGACGCTGAGAGCGACTGCGCCGGAGTGTCAGTGCGAGGCCGATATCCCGTCGTGACACAGCGGTCAAAAACGCCACCCCCGTCGTCCCAGTCGCTCGGTTTCTCCAAATCCGGTACGTACTTCCCTACCCAACACTACGAACCGACAATGGAATACCTGGAGCGCCGGGTCACGATGGTAAACGACCGCCTCGAAGAGGTCGTCTCGGCGGTCGAGCCGTCGGAACTCGCCGACCAACTCGACCACGTCGCTCTCGCGGGGGGCAAACGCGTCCGCCCCGCCGTGACCATCCTCGCCTGCGAGGCCGTCGGTGGTACCCCCGAAGACGCCGTCGACTTCGCCGTCGGCGTCGAACTCGTCCACAACGCCTCGCTCGTCATCGACGACATCATCGACCGGTCAGACATCCGCCGCGGAACGCCCAGCGCGTGGGCTGAATACGGCTACGGGTCGTCAATCATCGCCTCCGACGGCCTGCTCGGGGAGGCGTTCGCCCTCCTCTCGTCCAGCGACCGAGCAACCCGTATCGTCGCCGAGTCCATGGTCGAACTCGGCGAGGGAGAGGCGACCGAACTCGTCGCCGTCCCGTCCAACGAGACGGAGTACATGCAACTCGCACACCGGAAGACGGGGGCACTCTTCCGCGCCGCCGCCGAGTTAGGAGCCGTCGCGGCCGGCGGAGACGCCCACGTCGTCGAAGCCTTCGGCGACTACGCGGCACGGGTCGGCGTCGCCTTCCAGATTCGCGACGACGTACTCGACGCGACCGCCGACGCAGAAGAGCTCGGGAAGCCGACCGGACAGGACGCCGAGATGGGCCGACCGTCGCTCGTGCAGGTGACAGACCTGACACCCGAAGAAGCAAATCGCCGCGCACGACAGCACGCCGACGAAGCGCTCAACGCGCTCGAATCGTCCGGCGTCGACGACTCCGAACCGCTGGAGTACCTCCGCGACCTCGCCGAGTTCGTTATCGTCCGCGAAAGCTGAGCTAATCTAATCTGAGCTGAGCTGAGCTGAGTTGAGTTGAGATAGCTGAAACCGGGACAGTTCGCTATGCTGGTTGTTCCCCGTCACCCTCGGCACTTGTCGGGTAGTGCGCCTCTATCACTGCGAAGGTGAGTGTACTCAGGACTCCGAGGAGCGTGCCGACCGTAAGCGCGACGGCAAGCCCGGTGAGTTCGAACGTCTGGACGCCAGCAACACCTGTGGGGAGGAAAAAGCCGGAGAGCGCGTAGAGCACGATTGCGATTGCGGAGACGTAGAATGGTGCGTTGAGATAACGCCATTTGAAACGGTCGTGAAGGTATTCGTCCGTGACTTGGCCGAGACTGCTCGTGATACCGGCGGCGGCGAACCATTCGACTGCACCGTGGGCGAGTGCGGCGAGGACGATTCCCGGCGCTGGCTCGCCACCGACTCCATCCGAAACAGTCTGCAGGAGGTCGTACCCGCGGACGCCACCGACGACGAGCAAGGCCGCAGCGGCGACGTAGGTAATAATCGTGACGCGACCGGTGTAGAGCACGTTCCGGGTGCGGTCCGCGGCCTCATCGACTGCGGATTCGAGACCGAGTCCACGGAAGAGCGTGTACAGGCCAAGGAGTGCTGAAATAAGGCCGAGAACGACGGCTCCGGGAACGTCGAAGAAACTCGCAATGGTGACGAACGGATAGATGAGAAGCAGGATACCGAGCGGGACGAGGATGGTCCCGCGGGTCTCGGGGTCGGCAAGGACCTGCTTCATCGTGTAGTACATCGATTCGAGGTTCTGTGCCTGCCTGACGACGACCCGACGGACACCGTCGATGGGGACACGAGAGCGGATGACCGGAAGCACGGATTCGTCCTGTGCGCCGTCCGAGATGACGATGGCGTGAATGGACTCGCCGGTCGAGATGCTGGCGAGGACGGTGTCTATCTCTTCACCGATAGCCCGGTTAGCCTTCACGTCGCTTCCTTCCAATCCGGTGACTGCGGCGACTTCGACCTCCTCGTCTTCGTCTTCCAGCAGTTCGTCGTGAACCTGAATCCCCTGAAACAACACGTTCACGTCGGAGTCCTCAGGGTCGGCAGTGGCGAGTGCCACTGCGGCGTCCTCGACGTTCTGTCGGCCGACAACAGGAGTATCGAGTCCCGTCTTGCGGCCGAGGTCGTCGTCGAGGTCGACACAGAGGACCAAGAGCATCGTTGACTTCTATGCCACGGGGATATATCTGCTTTCGGGGAACGACCGCGGTCGGCCGGTTCTGTCAGTCGTCGGCGGACGCCATCGTCGTTCCGACTCGTCGGCCGAGGAAGTCCGCGAGCAGTTCGAACGTCCGAATCTTCTGGTCGATGTCCGAGGAAGCGTGTCCCTCGGCGCCGAGTTCCCGGTACTCGTAGTCTGTCCCTTCCTCGTAGCCGTGTTCGTCGAGCGCGTTGCGGAAGCGTCGGGCCTGCGAAACGGGGACGCGCCTGTCGTTGACGCCGTGGAGGATGAACAACGGCGCATCGACGTTCTCGGCGTAGGTGGTCGGTGAACGCTCTTCGTACAGGTCGGCGTTTTCGTCGGGGTCGCCGAGGTAGCGTTCCATGAGTTCGGTCTGGAAGTGCGGCATCGTGTTTTCGTACATGTCGTGGAGGTCGGTCACGCCAATCCACGCGATGCTCGCGGCGTACAGGTCGGGATACTGCACCGCCTGCCAGTACGTCGAGTAGCCGCCGTACGACCCGCCAAAGACGACAACGCGGTCCTCGTCTAGCCAGTCGTAGGTGTCGAGGACGTGTTCGACCGCCGTTGCGACGTCGCCCTGCTCTGCGCCGCCCCAGTCATCGTACAGTTCCTCGACGAACTCGCGGCCGCGACCGGTCGAGCCACGGTAGTTGACCTGCAAGACGGAAAAGCCACATTGGACCAGAACCTGCGTGTAGAGGTCAAACGACTTGCTGTCTCTCGCTCGTGGACCGCCGTGCGGGTTTACGACGAGCGGCGAGGGACGCAGACCGGAGTCGTAGAAGAGCGCGCCAATCTCCAGTTCGTCGTAGGGGTCGTGTTCGACGGCCTTCGCGGGCGTCTCCGGCACGCCGCTCGACTCGAATCGGAAGTACTCGGCGTCCGCGAAGTCGTCGGTGGAGAAATCGCCGTGGTCGGCTTCCAGAAGCGTCTCACGTTGGTGGGTCTCGAAGTCGTACGCCAACAGCTCCGTCCGGCGCGTCGGTGTCGTATGGGTCAATAGGACGCGGTTCCCGGTGAGGTTCCGCTCGCTTTGCCACCCGAACCCGGCGACACCCTCGGGAAGGTCAAACTCGTGGACAGCCCCCGAGTCGATGTCGTAGACCACGGGAATCGTCGTGGCGCGGCGCATTTGCGTCGCCACGAACTTTCGACCGTCGTCGACGAACGAGACGGGGGTTTCCTCGTAGTCGCCGTCACCGAACCACGTCACCTCGTCAACAGTGAGGTCGTAGACACCGCAGCGGTTCAGGTCCGTGGAGTCGTCAGACACCAACAGCCGTTCGCTCTCGGGACCCCAATCGACGGGTGTCGTCTCTGCACCAACCTCGCCGAGTTCGAGCTTCCGCGGGTTCGACCCGTCGGTGTCGGCGACGTACACGTCCAGATTAGCGTCATCGTCGGACTCGTTCGCCCCGTACGCGATTCGTTCGTAGTCGGGGGAGAAACTGGCTGCCCCCACCGCGCGGTCGTAGTCGGTTAGTTTCGTCGTCTCACCCGTCGACAAGTCGCGGCGATAGAGGTTCATCTGGCCGTCTCGCGTCGAACCGACGAGCAACGCCTCGCCGTCAGACTCCACATCGTTGAGACTGACTTGCCCCTCCATCTCGACGACAGCTTCGACGGCACCAGTGCGGTCGATAGCGTAGATATCGTTCTGTTCGTCACCGTCGTCATCGAGGTGGAAGAACACGCGTTCGCCATCGGCGCCCCAAGCGACGGGCCAGCGGGCGTTTCGCGGCACCTCGCCGTCGCTCCACTGTTCGATATTGCCGGTCTCAGCGTCGAGGACGTGGAGTTCGTTACGACCAGTTCCGTCGTAGTAGACGGCGATTTCGTCGCCGTCGGGGGAAACAGTGGGGTGGGCGACTGTCGGGAGACGCGCCAACCGTTCCAACACCACCTCTATGCCATGTTCTGACATGCTACTAACACGTGCGGGTGTGAACCTCAATCTAACCCCTACAGAGTGAAAGTGGACGGCCTGCTCGAACCGCGTTTCGCACGGTTTTTGCACGTGGGACGTATAGCATGTGTTCAACGAATGATCTCGAAGGGCTGCGAACAGTGCGCCATGGGCGGAAAGATGGTGATGTTCGTCTACGGGTACTGCGACCAGCGTGATTGTTTCTACTGCCCGCTCGGCGAGAATCGCAAGAACGTGACCGACGTGTACGCAAACGAGCGACTCGTCGAATCCGACGACGATGTCATCGAGGAGGCAAAGCGCATGGACGCGCTCGGCTCTTCGATTACTGGCGGAGAACCGCAAGAGGCGCTCGACAAGACCTGTCACTACATCTCACTTCTGAAGGACGAATTCGGCGAGGACCACCACATCCACCTCTACACCGGTATTCCCGGCGGCCGCGAGAACATGCGCCGACTCGCCGAGGCTGGTCTCGACGAGATTCGTTTCCACCCGCCGCTCGAACTGTGGGGCGACATGCACGGCACCGAGTGGGAGGACATCCTCTACATCGCCCGCGAAGAAGGACTCACTCCGGCGTTCGAAATTCCGGGTATCCGAGCCGAACAGGAGTTCCTCGACTTCCTCGACGAGGGTGCTGCGGAGTTCTGCAACATCAACGAGTTCGAGATGTCCGACGGGAACTACCGCCGGATGCAGGAGAAAGGCTACGAACTTCAGGACGGTCACATGTCGGCGGTCGACGGCTCGAAAGAAGCCATCCTGGATAAGATGGGCGACCACGAGCGCGTCTACTTCTGTACCTCTGTCTTCAAGGACGCCGCCCAGCACCGTAACCGACTCAAGCGGATGGCTCGGAACCTGAGCCGCCCCTTCGACGAGGTGACGGACGACGGAACGCTGGTCTATGGCAAGACCTACACCCCGGCCGAGCGCTTTATCGAACTCGGCGTGCCCGACGAGTTCTACAGCATCAAGTCGAATCACGTCGAGGTCGCGTGGTGGCTCCTCGAAGAGATGATAGAAGACGGTGACGTCGAAGACGGCGAAATCGTCGAACAGTACCCGACCTACGATGGGACGGTCGTCGAGCGGACGCCGCTCGCCTGAATTTTTGGTCCAGATTTCTACAACTCGCGCGTAATCGCGACGAACAGACTCGGCGCAAGTACGAGCGCCGCGACCGCTGCCGTCGTGGGAGCAAGCGGAAGGTGCATCACGAGGGCGAACCACGCGACTGCGACGCCGGCGAGTACCCCGGCAACGATACCGAGACGGCGCTGGCGGTGGGTGGGACGCAAGCCACGAGCGTCGGCGTAGAGCGCGCCCGAGAGCCCAACCAACAGACCGACGACGGCACTGAGAGTGCCGATGAGTGGCGCAAAGGCGAGAAACGCCGCGCCCACGGCGGTCGTCACCACGAACGTCTGGACAGGCGACAGCGGGTTGACGTCGGCACCGAAGCGCGTGGCGTAGGCGGCCGGCGGGAGGGCGACGACGAGACTGGCGACGAGCCCCGAGAGGACGTCGCCGGGGCGTTCGAGGAGCGCGGTGAGGAGAGTCACGACGCCGAGGACAGTGCCGAGCGCGGTGACGAAACGAGGCGGAAGCGCCTCACTCGGGTCATCAGAGCGGACGACGCCGAAGGCGGCGAAGGGATAGCAGACGACCACACCAGTGAGAATCGGGCGGAACAACTCGCCGGTGAGGACGGCACCGGAGACGGCCGCCGAGAGGCCGAGAAACACACCGACGAGAAGGGCAAATTCGGGGACGCGCTCGGTCATGTCGCGGGGTTGGTGCGAGCAGCAGAAAGGGTTTCGGGGGCGGAATACAGTCGATAAAGAAGGTTTGGGAGGGTGACGACCTACCCGCAAGCGTTTAGAGTGCCCATAGTGTACCTCCGCGCATGTCGGACTGTCCACTCGCGGACGAGTGCCCGAGCTTCTCAGAGCGAATCAAGGGGATGGGGTGTCAGTACTACGGTGACCGCGGGGGCGCTGAGTGGTGTGACCACTACGAACGGCCCATTCACGAACTGAAACAACAACCGGTCAAGCCGGGCGAGGAAGTCGTCGTCACCGTCGAAGACATCCACGAGAGCGGCGCTGGCGTCGGTCGAACCGAAGATGGCTTCATCGTCTTCGTCGACGGGCTTCTCCCGGACGCACGGGCCGTCGTGCGCATCGACCGGGTGAAGGGAAGTCACGCTCGCGCGAAGAAGATTGTCGAACGCCTTCCGCTCGAACCCGAAGCGGAAGGGTCCGAGACCGACACAGACTCCGATTCGGAACCCGAGGCGAACCAAAAGCGCGACCGCAGCGGGCCGAAGCGACCGGAGGCACTCGGAAGCCGAGATAACTTCTGGGGCGAATAACGACACCCCGACACCGAATTTCGGTGGACAGTCAGCCTGCTGTATCTTTTTTCACTCCCGCGAACTACCCCGTTGTATGAGCGACGCCGGACGCGACGACGACGAGACGGTCCCCGACGCGGACGAACTGCTCGACAGAGCGGGGTTCGACCCCGAAACGAGCGTCCTCACCCGCCGACAGGCCGAAGTACTCGCGCTGCGCGAGCAGGGCGTTCGCCAAGCGACCATCGCCGACTACCTCGGAACCTCACGCGCGAACGTCTCCAGTATCGAATCGAGCGCCCGAGACAACGTCGAGAAAGCGCGCGAGACGGTCACGTTCGTCGATACCCTCACCGCACCCGTTCGCGTCGAGGTGCCGGTTGGAAGCGACCTATACGACGTGCCGAAGCAGGTGTACGACGCCTGCGACGACGCCGGCGTGAAAGTCGACCATACCGCTCCGGACCTGATGAAAATCGTCTCCGATGCCGCCGGCGATGCCGTCGAAGGGCGAGAAGTCAAAGAACAACTCTTCGTCGGCGTCACGAGCAACGGGCGAGTCCGCGTCCGCCGCCACGCCAACAGGGTGTAGCGTCGGCCATCCTCGGTTGTAGAGCGAACGGGTCGACGACTGCCGCGATGCCTGACAACTGCCGCGATGCCTGACAACTGCCGCGATGCCCGACGTTTTTGCTCGCCGCTTCTATCGGCTCACACATGGACCTCGGAATCGACGGTGACACAGTAGTCGTGACGGCGAGTTCGGCCGGACTCGGACGCGCAAGCGCCGAAGCGCTGGCCGACGAAGGTGCGAACGTCGTGATTTGCGGCCGCGACCCCGAACGGCTCGCGGCGACGGAAGACGAGCTGAGCGGACTCGACGGCGACGTGCTCGGCGTCGAAACGGACATCACGAGCAAGCAGGAGATAGACGCGCTCGTCGAGGCGGCCGTCGAGGAATTCGGCGGCATCGACCACGTCGTCACCTCGGCGGGGGGTGTCCCACCGGGTGGATTCGCCGATTTGCAGGTGGGATCGAGGAAAGGCCGCTGTGGCAACATCGGCAAGGGCGAAGTCTGGTCCTGACAAGAACGAAACCGAAGAACCAGAAGTACAGGAGACGGG
>NZ_JBZRPK010000111.1:0-1122 GCF_058382125.1 Haloferax sp. s1 | reverse complement strand
CGAGGCCGCGGCCGGAGTGGGGACCGTCTGTGGCTGTGTGGGCGGCGAGGTGGCCGGGGTGACCGGTGGCGCCCCCGAAACCTGCGATGGCGCGCCGTCCGGCGACGAGCGAAGGCGCGGTATCGTCGGAAGCGGCGACGGACTCGTCGTGTGGGTCGACCCGCCGACGAACGACTGATTGAATCTCGATTGGTCGGTCAGCATTCGTGAAACTTCTTTACGGCGTTTGCGGAGACGTAGTGGGACTGGCGTATCTCGCGTTCCTGTCTTTCCGTCCGGGATGGTGACCCGCCACTTCTCGTCATCATCGAGACGCTCGAAGTGCCGCGGTTCGACGTTCCGCACTTCGTCGCTGCGGAGACCGTGGAGCGCGAGGTCAAGGGCGATGCGTCGACGCGGGTACTCGTCCTTGACGAGCGAGAGACGTTTGTCCTGCTCGTCGCGGGAGAGCCACAGTCACTTTCCTGACTTCGATGGATAGGGACGTGCCTGCATGGTTCCGGTATTGGTAGGTAGCTCTGTTTCCCGGAACCGTAGCTAGTTGGGTCGGGTCGATCTCGGGTGAAAACAGGTCGGTCTGGTGGCCTTGAGGTGTGGAGGGTTACGAAAATAGGCTATTCTTGAAAGTTGGTCAAGATCGAACGGGGAACTACGAGGGTGTGTCTTGGACTTCACTCATAATGGTATTATATTAGCACTTATGGGAGGAAGTAACGTAAGGGTCGTATGGCTAGTCAAGCGTATCAACTGGGGCTTCTGTTAGTAGTTTTTGGTGGGTTTCTTACAACCAATAGTTCCGGGGAGTTTGCCGGTCTTGGCGTTTTTGCAATGTACTTCGGTCTGTCCATCGGTGTCCTCAGCATTATACAAGAAGGGATACCTAACCGGAAGAAGACGACAAATTCATCGGAATCTACAGAGACGCAGTCTCGTAGGTGAATTATCCGTTTCTGAGCAGTTCTCGGAAGAGCAGAACCGTCCCTATTGTCTTGGCTCTGTCCGACTCATGGGCCGTGATACTCATTGGAAATGCCTAGATTGTGGACGGTGTCTTGGTACAACGAATCGAAGGGAGTACCCCCACTGTGAAGGAACTGTTTACAACCCAAACAAGTATCATCC
>NZ_JBZRPK010000647.1:2761-11602 GCF_058382125.1 Haloferax sp. s1 | reverse complement strand
GACGTAGAAGACGCGCGGGCGGTGACGCTGACCGGTCCCGGCGCGTTCGAGCGAACCAGCGTCGACCGGGAAACCATCGAGGAAGTGGTGAAATCGGAGATTCGGAATCGACCGCTCCAGTCCGGCGACCGCGTCCGCGTCGAACGACTCGCTGGTGCTGGCCTCGTCGTCAGCAAAACCCAACCGGACGGCGTGGTTCGAGTTACCGACTCGACGCGAGTGACTGTGACCGCAGAAAGCTCGAAAGGGGCGAGCGAGGCCGTCCGCGACGCCGTCAAGAGCGTGACCGGTACTGACGACGGCGATTCCGAGCGCGGCCGGGCGACCGGCGTTACCTACGAGGATATCGGCGGTCTCGACGACGAACTCGATTTGGTCCGGGAGATGATTGAACTCCCGCTGTCGGAACCGGAGGTGTTCGCCCATCTCGGCATCGAACCGCCGAAGGGCGTCCTCCTGCACGGCCCGCCGGGGACTGGGAAGACGCTCATCGCGAAGGCCGTCGCCAACGAGGTCAACGCCACGTTTACCACCATCTCCGGACCCGAAGTGCTCTCGAAATATAAGGGCGAATCCGAGGAGAAACTCCGTGAGGTGTTCCAGTCGGCCCGCGAGGATGCGCCGAGCATCATCTTCTTCGACGAAATCGACTCCATCGCCGCAAAGCGCGACGACGGTGGCGACCTCGAAAACCGCGTCGTCGGTCAACTACTCTCGCTGATGGACGGTCTCGACGCCCGCGGCGACGTAGTCGTCATCGGCGCGACGAACCGCGCCGACAACCTCGACCCCGCGCTCCGCCGCGGCGGCCGCTTCGACCGCGAAATCGAAATCGGCGTCCCGAACGAAACCGGCCGTCGAGAAATTCTCGACGTACACACCCGGCAGATGCCGCTCGCGGATGACGTGGATATCGAGCGTCTCGCCTCCAGAACCCACGGATTCGTCGGTGCCGACCTCGAATCGCTGGCGAAAGAAGCGGCCATGACCGCGCTTCGTCGGGTTCGACGGGAGGGCGAAAGCGTGTCCGTCACCGACATGACGGTGACCCGCGCCGACTTCGAGACGGCGATGGCGTCGGTCGAACCCTCGGCGATGCGCGAGTACGTCGCCGAGCAACCGACCAAAGGGTTCGAGGCCGTCGGCGGTCTCGACGACGTGAAACAGACGCTCGAACGGGCGGTGACGTGGCCCTTGACCTACGCGCCGCTGTTCGAGGCGGCCGCAACCGACCCGCCGACTGGCGTCCTCCTGCACGGCCCGCCGGGGACCGGGAAGACGCTTCTCCCCCGCGCTATCGCGGCCGAAAGCGGCGTCAACTTCATCCACGTCGCCGGACCCGAACTCCTCGACCGATACGTCGGCGAGTCCGAAAAGTCCGTCCGCGAGGTCTTCGAGCGCGCCCGACAGGCCGCACCGAGCATCCTCTTTTTCGACGAAATCGACGCCATCGCGACCAACCGCGACAGCGTCGGGTCGGACTCCGGCGTCACGGAACGCGTCGTCTCGCAACTCCTGCCCGAGATGGACAACGCCGCCGACAATCCGAACCTCGTCGTCCTCGCGGCGACGAACCGGCGCGACACCATCGACCCGGCGCTTCTCCGCCCCGGCAGATTGGAGACTCACGTCGAAGTCCCCGCCCCGGACATCGAAGCCCGCCGCGCGATTCTCGACGTACACATCCGGAACAAGCCGCTCAGTTCCGACGTCGACCTGAACGACGTGGCGGCTCACATGGACGGCTACACCGGCGCGGATGTCGCAGCCGTGTGCCGCGAGGCCGCGCTCAGGGCGATTCAGGATGTCGCCAACGCCTACGAGGGAACCACCGCGAACGACCACACCGACGAGATTCGAATCACCCGCGAGCACTTCGACGCGGCGCTCGACTCCGTCTCGCCGACGCTGGTCTGAGAGCTGAGAATAGCGGAACTCGGTACAAGCTGTGTCCCATGTTCACTCGCAACAGAGGTGTGTCGTGAACGTGGTGTTTCGACGGGAGAAACACGAACCCGCCGATTCGTCGGAAGTCGAATCGGTAATAGCTCGACTCAGATTCGTCAGCGAAGTCGCGCCCGGTAGTAACTCGACTCGGGATTCGAGTACGTCACGTCGGCAACGTCGAGACCCGCATCGGCGGCGACTTCTCGGAGTCGCTCCGGCGAGACTAAGAGGAAGTCGAGGTCCGGCCCCCGCAAGTCGCCGTATTCGACGTGGAACTGTCGGCGCGCGAGTCCGGGTCGTGAGTCGGGTCTGTAGCCGAAGAACTCCTCGGGGTCGATACGATTCGGGTCGTACGAGTCGACGACGAGTTCACCCGTCGAAGTGGTGAGTTCGTCGAAGGATGCGAGCAGGTCCGCAAGCCCGTCGAGCGACCCCGTGAGTCCGATTTGTGTTCCGATTGCGAGTATCGTCTCGAACCGCCCGGATTCGACCGCCGGGTCGAACATATCGCCGACGAAGGCTATCTCGACGCCTCGTTCCCGGGCCGTGCGAACCGCGTTCGGACTCACGTCGAAGGCGACGACATCGCCGCGTTCCTGCACGGCGAGCGCGTGCTGACCCGCGCCGCAACCGACATCTAACACGGGCGTCCGAAGCGAGTCGAGAAACTCCCACTTCGACTCGGGCCACTTCTCGGATGGGACGAGATAGTTCTCGTAGATGTGGGCATCACCATCTTCCGCGCTGTCGCGGTAGACGCAGGGCGCGCGCAGGCACCCGCGAAATCTATCGAGCATCGCCAGTCCGAGTGCGTCGTCGGGCATGACGAATGAGCAGTTGCCTGTATGTCAGTTAAATTTAATGAGTTGTATGGTAGCGATGAACAAATTAATCGAGTCGCTCCAAATCGCCGTGGAGTTCTCGATTCATCACGTCCGCAACGAACAGTCGGATGCGTTTGTGGAGTTCTTCTTCGGTGTCGTAGGTTTCGACCCTGAGGTCCCAACGCGCTCGGGCCGCCCGAATCATCTCGCTCGTGACCGTCGCCTCGTGGACGAAGACGATTCGGTCGCCGTGTGTCTCCGAGAGGCGTTCGAGGACCGACCCGGCCTCTTCGCCGACGCCGAAATTGTGCCCGAGGAAGGGGAGAACGAACACGGTGGCGTTGCCCGCCTCCGCAAAGGCAAGGCTCTGTGTTGCAGCATCGACCTCGTCAGTATCCACGTCAATGTCGACTGCGAGAAATGCATTCACACCGGGGTCAGCCCGGAGCGTCCCCTGTACACGACGAAGCAGGGCGAGCGCGTCGTCGATGTCGTCGCGCGCCGAAAACAGTCGCCGAATCGGGCCAGGGAGGTCCGCGATGTCGATGTCAGCTAGTTCCCGCTCCGAGAGGATGTAGTTCAGGTTAAACGACTTGTAGGGACCCATCACGTAGACGAGAAACCGGTCGTAGGTGGTCTTCCCGAGGGCCGCTCGAATATCGTCGCGTGTGATGGTGTCGCACATACACCACCGTACTGACCGGACCCATATATAAAAAACGGCCTTTTCAGCGGTATTCGACTCAAGAACTGTTAAGCCGATACGGACCATCTATCGAACTGAGATGGCGACGAACAACCCGGCGAACTCGGACGGACTTCCCGAAGACCCCGCCGAGTTACTGCCGCCGACGAGCGTCCTCACGCTGGACGAGTATCTCGACATGCAGGCGGCCATCGGCGACCGAACGCGGTTTACCCTCCTGTACCGGTTGGTCCACTTCGGCGAGCGAAGCCCGAAAGAACTGGAGGAGGCGCTCGACGTTCGGGCAAACACGCTTCATTACCACCTTCAAAAACTCGTGGACGCGGGTCTGGTCGAGAAGCGGAAACAAACGCGCGCCGACAAGGATGGCCTGTTCGCGTACTACCGCGCCACGTCCCTTGGCGAGGATATCCTCGAATACGGCGTCGAGGAACTCATTCGGCGCGAGCGCGACTACCGCGACGCCTATGCGTCGGGATAGGAATAGAATAGGGAAATACGAACCAGCAGTCGTTGGGTTGCCACGGCACCTGCCGCAGACGCCGCCTATTTGTTATTCCATAACACACCGAAAGGTGATGTCCAATCTCCTCCCCGACGAAGCACAGGAAACACTCGTTTCGACCTGCCGAACCGCCGTCGGCGACAGTCTTCGGTCGATTACGTACTTCAATCGCTTCGACTACGTGCAGGTCTATCTCCGCGACGACCTCGAACAGGAAGCCGACCTGAACTCCTTTATCGGCAACGAGTGGCACGACTTCAAGATGACCCAAGACGCCTATCGGGGGTCTGAACTCGGCGACTACCAGTACACGATTCGCGTGTTCGAAAACGGCTATCTCGTCCGCATCACCATCGAGGACTTCGGCGTGTTCGTCACGACCGACGGCATCTCCATGCAGGACTTCGAGGCGCTTGCCAGCGCGACGACCGAGATTCTCGAAGACTGGGCTATCGCGGAGTAGGCGGCATTCGTGGCGGACGGCGACGTCGAATCAGTCCCAAAACGACTGCGTCCGGGCGTACTCGCGCTCGCGTTCGAGGATGTCGCGGTAGAAGTCTGCGTCGTCGTCGCGGAGTTTGTTGATAATTCGGGCCGCGTTGTGCGGGCCGACCCCGCGGGCCGCGAGCGCGACGACGGCTTTGTTCCCGTGGGCCTGCACCAGACTCGCAGAGCGGTAGGCCCGCTTCGTCAGGCGCTCCTGTTCGTCGTCTTTTTCCGGGGCTCGAACCGCTTTCACCGCTTCTTCGTCCCACGGGTTGAGGGCGGCGACGCGGGTCGCGCCGCAGTTCGGACACGTCGGCGGGTCGCGCACGCGTTTGACCTTCGTCTTCCGCGTCCACTCCTTGCAGTGGAGACACGCGAGGAGCACCCGGTCGTTCTGAATCCGCTCTCGAATCGTCTCGATGACGCTGGCGTCGGCGTTCTCGGGGACGAGCAAGTCGGTTCCCGAACTCCGGCCGCCGGTACCGATGGGTGTCGGTTCGCGGGCGACGACGAGTTCGACGTCGCCGTCGTGGATGCGCCGTAGCAGGTCGACCGCCTCCTCGACGGCGAGGTCCGTGTGGAACACTTCTCTGATTGCTTCGTCGAAGATGGGGGTGTCTTCGAGCGCCGCGAGAAGTCTGTCGCCGCCGAAGCGGCTCTTTCCCGGATAGCGCTTGAGCGCCCCGAACTTCGCGGCGACCTGCGCGAGCGTGAACTTCAGCGAGTCCGAGCGCTTCAGCGCGAGTTCGAGCAGCGCTTCGACGTGTTTCGGGTCCGTCTCCCGAAGCACCTCGGCGAACGTCGTCGGGCTGACGTTCCCCGGCACGTCGAACTCGACCCGATACGGGTCGACTTCCATCCCGACCGACGAACCGGTTCGTTGGCCGATAAGCGCCGACAGAAGCCTCCCGAGCGTTTCGTTCACCCGGTGGCCGTAACAGGAGTTGAGCGTCACCTTCCGTGGCGACCCTTCGAGGACGAGTCTGTCGGCGGTCGGAATCGACGCGCCAGTTTCGGCCTGCCGCTCGATGGGACCCAAGGCCGTCGAGACGGTTCCCTCGTCGGTCGGGTACCGCATGACGACATCGCGGGCGACGTGCTCGCGGTCTGCACCCGAGTTGAATTGGGGTGCCGCTACATCGCGGAGTTCGCCCACCTCGCCAGCCACGGGCGCGGGAACAGGAATCTCCGAGCCGACCCACGACGGCACCTCGCCGCCGGGGTCTTCGATGGGCGAGACGTTCACCCGCGCCGCTTCGTCGTCTACATCGTTGACGCGCCACATCTCGCCGCGCTGGATGAACGTCGCTCCCGGCGAGGCGAAGTTGAGGACGAATTTTTCGTCGAGGGTTCCGATTTGCCGACGCGAAGACATGTCGTGTACGTCGTAGGTCTCCTCGTCGGGTATCATCGAGAGATTGGCGTAGAAGTACTGCCACGTGCCGCCCGACTTTTCGAGGCAGTCCTTCTCCTCGTCCAGCCAGAGCAGTCTGTTGCCCGAGAGTTCGCGGACGACGGCGCGGAAGTCGTCTTCCGACAGGTTTCGGAAAGGGTACGCCCGCGTGACGATTTCGTAGGCCCGTCGGGCCGAGACGTCGCCGTAGTCCATGACGATGCCCACAATTTGGTTCGCTACGGTATCGAGGCTGCCGTGGTGGACGCGCGCGGGTTCGACCTCGCCTGATTCGGCCCGACGGGCGATAGCGAGTGCTTCGAGCGTGTCGTCCGGGTGGTCCGTGACGATGGTTCCCCGAGAGACGACACCCAACCGGTGTCCGGCGCGGCCAACGCGCTGGAGGAGTCTGGCGACCTCGCGCGGACTATTGTACTGAACGACGTGGTCGACCCGGCCCACGTCGATGCCGAGTTCCATCGACGACGTACAGATGAGCGCGTCCAACTCACCGGCTTTGAATCGGTCTTCCACGTCGATTCGCACGTCCTTCGAGAGCGACCCGTGGCGGACTTCGATAGGGTCGTCGAGCGCCTTGAACCGAGAGCCGAGCGCTTCCGCAGGCTGGCGGGTGTTGACGAAGACGAGCACCGACTGGTGGTCGCGGACGATGTCGCGTATCGTCCGGACGTGACTCGCGATTTCGGGGTCGGTGGCGAGTTTCCCCGCCAATCGCTCGTCCTCGTTCGTTACTTCGGGCCTGACCACCTCGAACTCCACGCGGTTGTCCACGTCGACTTCGATGATTTCGAAGTCGCGGTCGCCAGTCAGGAATTTCCCGACTTCCGCCGGTGACCCGACGGTCGCCGAGAGACCGATTCGCTGGAACGGCCCCGCGAGTTCTCGAAGACGCTCTAACCCGATGGTCAACTGCGCGCCGCGCTTGGCCGACGCGAGTTCGTGGACCTCGTCGACGACGACGTGTTCTACGTCCGAAAGCGCCTTTCTGAGCTTCTTTCCGGTCAACATCGCCTGCAACGTCTCGGGCGTCGTCACCAACACGTCCGGCGGGTCGTTGGCCTGCTTCTGTCGTTGGTACTGCGTGGTGTCGCCGTGGCGAACGTCGATGTCGATGTCGAGTTGTTCGCCCCACCAATCGAGGCGCTGGCGCATGTCGCGGTTCAGCGCCCGAAGCGGGGTAATGTAGAGTGTGGAGATTCCGAATCGGTCCTCCGCGTCGGCGATGGCCGAAAAGACCGGCAGCATCGCCGTCTCCGTCTTTCCGGTCCCGGTCGGCGCGATGATGAGACCGTTCTTTCCAGCGGCGAGCGGCGGAATCGCACGACGCTGTGGCTCGGTCGGCGTCGTGAATCCGCGCTCCGAGAGGGCGTTGCGGACGGGTTGCGAGAGCCTCGTAAAGGCGTCCATTCCGGCGGCCTCGCCGTCTGGCATCGACCGAGGTTACGCTTCGAGGCGATTAAGCGCACCGCTCGGGGTGGTCATCTCCGGCGGATTCATGTTTCGTGTGCGTCAAGTTCGGTCGTGTCCCCGAATCGTCATCGCAATCGTCGCGACGGCTGTGGTGGCTGCTGTGATTCCCGCCGCAGTGAACGGACTCTGGTATCCCGGCGACGACAGTGTAGCGACAGAGTGGGGCCCGCTCGTCCATTTCGTCGTCGGGAGCGCAGTCCGATACGTCGTGATGAATTCGTGGGAGCTCGTTTCGGTGGTCGCCTGATGTGGGTGCCACTCACCGAGGTTGGTGTGACACTGTGACCCCGGAACGAACGTTCTGGCTGTTGCAGGCGGGGTTCACGCTCGGGAATGTACTCCTCATGTTCGGTGCCGACGACGGCGACGCCGAACTGTGGCAACTCGTCTTCACCGCGGCGCTTCTGGCCGTGACGCTCGTATCAGTCGTGTACGCGATTCGAGAACGAGAATCGGGTGTTCCCGAACACTTCCGCGAAGGGTCGGGATGGCAACGAATCACACGCATTGGGAGTACTGCAGTGTTCGTCCTCGTATTCGTCTTCGGGTAGTCCGCTCGTTGGCCCTCAGACGTTCCGGTAGTCACCCAACCGCGTTCCATCTAACAGGTACGCCTCACCACCGACCAGCCCGTCCGGGAGGAACGGCGACAGAAAGCCTTGCCCGGGGACGTTGACCCACGTTCCGCCGGAGGTGTTGTTGAACGCCGGAAACACCACTAGTTCGGGGTCGTGCCACGCCAACACCGATGCGTCCACCTCGAAGTGGTCGGCGAACACGTCCGGAACGAGCGACCCGCGGAGCCAGACGCGCTCTTTTCGCGCGCCGCCGACTTCGTCTTCGAGTCTGACCGCCGGGTGTTCGTGGGCCGAACAGACCACGTCGGCGGCGAGCACCTCCCGTGAGGGCCACGTGTGGCCGTGGCAGAATCCCACGTCGCCGAGTCGGACGCCGGTACGGGCGGTCACCTCGACGCGGTCATCGAAGAAGTCCGCGAGGCCGCCGTCGCGATTCCCGGGAACGAGCGTCAACTCGGCGCGGTCGGGCACGGCGTCGACGAGGTCACGCAGCTCTTCGGCTTCGTCGCCTCGCGGGTCGCCGATGCGGTGGCCGAGGTCGCCGAGGACGACCAGACGGTCGGCTCCGGTTCGGTCGAGAAGCGACAGCAGTCGCTCGCGGCGGACGGCGGCGTTCGACGGGAGTTCGACCCCCCGTTCGTACCGCAGTCCGGACTCGATACCGGCGTGGTAGTCGGCGACGACGAGTGAACGCTCGGGGAACCCGCGGCGCGTTGTTCGGGCGACAGCGGCGGGATGGCCGGGAATCGGTTCGACGAGCGGCTCGGACACGACTTAGATAGCTTTCAGCACGCCGTCCTGTGGTTCGTAGCACCGGCCGCCGAGAAGCGCCTCCTGAATGGCGTCCCCGGCCGCCCCGGGGTCCCCCCCGCTCCGCTCCCCCGCGGGCGCGCGCACGGCCGCGCGCGTCG
>NZ_JBZRPK010000647.1:0-2751 GCF_058382125.1 Haloferax sp. s1 | reverse complement strand
ACTGTCGGCTTGGCCCGCATCGGGGGCCGCGCCGTACTCGCCGACGACGGCAGCGAGCCCGTCGTCGTGGCCCGCGCCGTCGCCGTCGTCGAGGTCTTCCATCGTTTCGACGACGACCGATTCGAGGTCGATGTCTTCGGCGGCGGTGTCGTCGGCTTCCGTGTCCGCCGCTGCGGTGTCGGCTTCGTCCGCATCGTCGTCAACGGTATCCGAGACAGGTTCCGGTTCCGGCTCTGGTTCCGGTTCAGACTCCGATTTTGGTTCAGACTCAGGCTCGGCCTCCAGTTCTGGCTCTGATTCCGACTCGGTCGCCTCAGCGTCCGCTTCGTCGGCCGAACTCGGCTCTGTTTCGAGTTGTTCAGAGAGTTCGTCTGCGTCGGGCACGTCGATGTCCGCCTCGCCAGCGGGGTCGACATCAGCGCCGGACGTGAACTCCGTGCCGAACTCGGATTCGATTTCGGCGCGTTCGTCGTCGTCGAGTTCGTACATCCCGTCGGGGTCGGTCGACTCAGCCGTGGAATCGCCCGACTCAGTGGCCGAAGACTCCGCTTCTGCCGGGGGTTCTTCGGATTCGGTCGAGTCGATATCGCCGAAGTCATCCTCGAAGTCGCCGAGTTCGTCGTCGGCTGTACCGAGCGGTTCACTCTCGCTCAGGTCGTCCTCGAAGTCACCGAGGGTACCGGTCGACTCGGTTGCAGGTTCGGCTGTTGGCTCCGGTTCTGGCTCTGCTTCCGTCTCCGGTTCTGGCTCTGCTTCCGACTCTGGTTCCGGTTCTGTCTCCGATTCCGGCTCGGAATCCAGTTCTAACTCCGGATTGGGTTCCGGTTCCAGTTCGGTTTCCGATTCAGGTTCGGATTCCGACGCTGCTTCCGGTTCCGTCTCGGTTGCAGCCGTCACAGACTCGGGCTCCGCCGTCTGCGACTCGGCTACAACGTCGTTGTCGAGCACGTCTGTCGTTTCGGCAGTTGCCTCAGCTGTTGCCTCGGCAGTGACTGGCTCGGTGTCCGGTTCTGCTTCGCCCGCGTCACCAGACTCGGCGGATTCAGCAGTTTCTGCGTCAGCCTCGGTGGAAGCGATGTTGACGTTGTCGACCGGTTCGAGGTCGAGTTCCGGAAGCGAACCGAGTACCGCGTCGCCACCCTCGTCCGGTGACGTCGAAAGCGGTTCGACCTGGTCGCGCTCGTTCGCAACGAGTTCGAGCGCCTGCACGGCGAGTTCGCGAAGGGCTTCGAGGTACGTTCGGGTCGTTCCGTAGTGGTCGATTGCGCGCGGAATGCCAGCGGCGAGCGTCGGGTCGACGCCGCGGGCTTCGAGGGCGCGGGTCAGGTCGTCGCCACGGTAGGACATCGACAGCGCCTCGTCGAACACCGCGATTCGGTGAAGCGTCGCCTCGGCGGCCGAGACAATCCAGCGGTCGCGCACGTCGGCGTCGACGGTGTTGATGCTCTCGGGGCGAACCGATGTGTAGACCACGTCGGCGTCGTCAGGTTCGTAGGTCCGAGCCTTCCCGGCGAGTGAGACGAACGCCGGAGGCGTCGTCCCGTCGAGGAACGCCATCGGTTCGGGTTGGTACTGCCCGGCGTAGGTGACGAACGCGCCCGTCGGGTCGGCGATGCGCCCGCGGAGTACCTCGTCGTTGACGTGCTCGACTTCGGTGAGGACGCCCGCGACGAACGTCCGGTTCAGGCGCGCACCTGTCGGCGTGACCACGTAGTTCGGCGCGCGTTCCTCGTCGCTTTCGGAGTAGGACATCGAGGCGTCGTCGAACTCGGCGGCGAACGCGCGGTAAGCGACTTCGCGGGTGCCGACGACCGGCGAGGAACTCATGCGCGCACCTCCGTGAGGAGGGCCGCAGCACGTTCGGCCGGGTCGTCGTCGCTCTCCTCGAACTCGTCGGCTTCGAGGTTCGCGCCGTACTCGTCGACCGAGAGATTGCCGCGGACGCGGTACTCGCGGCCGACGAGTTTCGATGCAATTTCGTCGGCGACGACTTCCTTGTCCATTGCCTCGCGGGCGGCCTCCATCGCGTCGGCCATCGTCCCACCATAGATTTCTTCGGTGATATCGCGGTCGAGAATAGCCGTCAGCGTGCCGGTTCCGTCGTCGAGAATCGCTTTTACTCGCATGTCGTCTTCACCGTCGACTTCGCGGTGCTGGCGGCCGTGGCCGTTTTGAACGAGGCGATTGCAGTCGGGACCGCGTTCGTTGAGTCCGGAGCCGTCGCGTACTTCGAGGACGTCCCCGAGCATTTCCACGTCGAACATCCCGCCCGCGTCGACCGCCTCTCCGATTTTCAGTCGGGGCGCGGAGTCGGTCACGGAGACTGGTTCGTCGAGAACTTCGAGCGTCGTGAACTCCGAGAGGTTCACCTGCGGGACGCCGCGGAACTCACGGACGTACACGTCCGAAAGGCGCAGACTCGCGCCTTCTGTCACGTCCGGACGAGGTTGCCAGTCGGTGAAGGGGAGCCGACCGGTTTCGTCGGCGACGACGCCGGAGAGGATAGTCGTCTCGCCGTTTCGGCCGTCGATGGTCCGCGATTCGACTTCGAGAACGTGAACTTCGACGGTACGGCCGCGGTCACCGGCGGTGAGGTCGATAAGGTCTTCCTCGCCCCCGGTTCGGTCGCCGTAGGGCGTCTCGACCGGGTCGGGTTCGACGCCGCCAGTCCAAGATGCGCCGCTGTTTAGGTCCGGTTTTCCCTTCCACACGCGCAAGCCCGCGCCTCCCATAGTCACGGAGGCGCCGGGG
>NZ_JBZRPK010000112.1:0-1139 GCF_058382125.1 Haloferax sp. s1 | reverse complement strand
CGTCGAGATACCGTTCGAGAACGGATTCGAGCTCGTCGTCGTCGATTTCGACGGCCGTAAGTCGTTCCGACGGATTCTCGGGGAGTTCGACGGTGAAGTCGCCGTCTTCGTAGAACGGCTCGGACTCGTTCAGAATCTGCTGGTCGATACCGTGGATGAGCGTCGAGTCGAACTCGTCGTTCATCGTCTCGAAGGCGTTCTTGTACGCGCGCTGGAGTTCGGGGAAGTAGTTGGCGTACTTGTCCTCGAACTTCTCCGGGTCGAAATCGGCCATACTCGGTGATTTCCCGTTGCCAGCAAAAAATCGGACGATTGGCCGGCGAGCCCTCCGCTCTCGGAGACCGCGTCTGATTGCGTCTTCTCTCGCCCGAGCCGATACTTATACTCTCGTTGCCACATATTATATGGTTTGTTAACTGAATATGGTAATGCAATGGAATTAAAATCCAAAAGAAAGTACAAAATAAAATACAAACTAGGTTACAAAACGCAAAACCGTCCAATGTGTGAGGTGAGGTGATTCGCCGTGTCTCGTCAGTCTCCAACTGAGACGGCCGCGCAGTGGGGTCCTGTGCTCCTTCGGCTCGCATTGGCTATACCCATGATTGTCTCTGGCGCTGGCAAAGTCCTCGCAGTCGGGCCAAAATCAATGGGAATCTCGAGTTTCGCGGGGTTCTTGGCGAGCCTCGGTGTTCCACTCCCCGCCGTTGCGGCGTGGGGTGTCGGTCTCGTCGAACTCGTCGGTGGATTCCTGTTGTTGGTTGGGTTGTTCGTTCGTATCACGGGTTCGTTGATTGCCATCATCATGTTCGTTGCGATGGTGGCAGTCCATCTCCCGAACGGATATCCCTCCTCTAGCGGCGGCATCGAATACACGCTCACGCTGGTCCTGCTCGCGCTCGCAGTCGTGTTGAGCGGACCGGGAGCGCTCTCACTCGAGCGCGCTCTCTTCGACGAAGAAGTACTCACATCTGGTACTGGGCGGTCGATGCGGGCGGACTGACCAGCGTCAGTCAGTCTTCCTGTGTAGATATTTTGGAAACCTCAACGACTCCGGTGAGCATCGGCTGTCCCCCGAACTGTCAACAACCTCGGAGGATGGAAGTGTTGCGTGTCTTATTTCCATGGTATTTGGGAGT
>NZ_JBZRPK010000648.1:0-11623 GCF_058382125.1 Haloferax sp. s1 | reverse complement strand
ACTTTTCGTGGCCTTCCCACCCCCCGCGGGGTCTTCCAATCGGTCTGTCTCTTATACACATCTCCGAGCCCACGAGACGACGAGGAGCTTCCACGCTCCCGTCGAGACGGCGTACGCCGAGAGTGCGACAAGTATCACGACGCTCCCCGCGCCGACGGCTGTCGAGCGATTCATGTTGTGAACGAAAATACTCTGGTTAATAAGATGCGCGGTTCGACCATTTAGCGTCAGCGCGTCTCACTGAGTTGCGTTCTTCCACGCCGTACGGTCGAGTGTGCCGCCGTCGAAGTCGGTTGGGTCCGCCTCAGTCGCAGCCCAGACGAACAACCCGGCGACATCGTCGGGGTCTCGTCCCTGTCCGCCGCTGAGGTCGGTGGCGACGAGCCCCGGGTCGACGACACAGACGGACTGGTCGCAATCGGCGGCGAACTGCCGAACGAGCGCCTCGGCAGCAGCCTTCGAGACGGCGTATGCCCCCATTCCGGGTTCCGCATCGCGGGCGACGGACCCCGAGGGGACGAGAATGCGAGCGTCGTCGGCCATGTGGGGACGTGCTTCTTTGACCGCCGCGAAGACGCCGCGAACGTTCGTTCGCAAGGTGTCGTCGAAGGCGGCGTAGGATTCTTCGTCGAGAGGCATCTCACCGGGTGTGCCGTGGTTGATGCCAGCGTTGGCGACGAGCACGTCGATATCGCCGCCGATACGGGCGGCAGTTTCCATCAGACGCTCCATATCGAGTTCGTCTCGAACGTCGGCACGGAGTCCCTCGGCGACTCCACCCACGTCTTCTACATCGTCGAGGACATCCCGGAGTGCGTCCTTATCGCGGGCGCAGGCGACGACTGTCGCACCGGTTCGACCGAAGGCCCGGGCGACAGCAGCACCGAGACCTGAACTCGCGCCGGTGACCACCACGGTGGTGTCGTTCATGCAGGCCGTACGGAGGCGGCGTGCCTAAAGATACCTGCCGAGCGCCCCCGATTTGGTCAGTCGATTTATGTTCTCAACGTCCTTACAAAGCTCCATGAATTCCGTCTCGGCCCTCGACTCCCTCGCTGGCGAATCAATCGTCGTTATCGGTGGTGGATTCGGCGGTCTCTCGACAGCCTGCTATCTCGCCGACGCCGGGGCAGATGTGACGCTGCTGGAGAAAAACGAGCAACTCGGTGGCCGAGCGAGCACGCTCGAACGAGACGGATTCCGGTTCGACATGGGTCCATCGTGGTACCTGATGCCCGACGTGTTCGAGCGGTTCTTCGCGTACTTCGGCAAGCGGCCCTCGGACTACTACGAACTCACCCGCCTCGACCCCCATTATCGCATCTTCTTCAAAGACGGCGACCGAGTCGACATGGTTCCCGACCTCGAAACGAACAAGGCGACATTCGAGTCGTACGAACCCGGTGCGGGCGATAAACTCGACGACTACCTCCGGAAATCCGAGCGGAACTACCGCATCGGAATGGAACACTTCGTCTACACCGACCGGCCGAACCTGACGGACTACATCGACCTCGACGTGTTCAAAAACTCGTGGGGGCTGTCGCTCGTCGGGTCGATGCAGGACCACGTCGAGAACTACTTCGACCACCCCAAACTCCAGCAGATAATGCAGTACACGCTGGTGTTCCTCGGTGGCGCACCGAACAACACGCCCGCGCTCTACAATCTCATGAGCCACGTCGACTTCAACATGGGCGTCTACTACCCCGACGGCGGTCTCGCAGGCGTCGTCGACGCCATGGTTTCGCTCGGCGAGGAACTCGGCGTCGAGTACCACACGAACTCGCCGGTGGCCGAGATTGCGGGTCGGCGCGGCGGGTTCGCCGTCCGTACAGAGGGCGGTCGCGAGTTCCTCTGTGACCAGGTCGTAAGCGACGCCGACTACGCCCACACCGAACAAGAACTCCTCCCCGAGAAGAAACGCCAGTACGACGCCGACTACTGGGAGTCGCGAACGTACGCACCGTCCGCGTTCCTGCTCTATCTCGGCGTCGAGGGCGACGTGGACGAACTCGCTCATCACACGCTCGTGCTCCCGACCCAGTGGGACGGCCACTTCGAGACCATCTTCGAGGACCCGGCGTGGCCCGACGACCCCGCCTACTACCTGTGTGTTCCCTCGAAGACCGACGACACGGTCGCACCTGCGGGCCACAGTAACCTGTTCGCACTCGTTCCCGTCGCGGCCGGACTCGAAGACACGCCCGAACTCCGCGAATCCTATCGTGACCTTGTCCTCGACGACATCGCCGAAAACACCGGTGTCGACCTCCAAGACCGCATCGTCGTCGAAGAAACGTTCTGTGTGAGTGACTTCGCCGAACGGTACAACAGCACCAAAGGCACCGCACTCGGTCTCGCGCACACGCTTTTCCAGACGTCGCTGCTCCGCCCGCCACACGGCTCGAAGAAGGTCGACGGTCTCTACTTCACCGGGTCGTTCACCACGCCGGGCATCGGCGTCCCGATGTGTCTCATCAGCGGCCAACTCACCGCGGAGGAGATGGCTGAAGACGCGAGATGAACGGAGACATGGGAGAAGGGTATCTGAGATGAACGGAGACATGAGACGAAGAGGTCTGAGATGAACGGGGACATGAGATGAAGAGGTCTGAGATGAACGGGGACATGGCGGCCAACACAGGGGTCGAAGGCGGCCTTCGGGACCGACTTGCCTACCTGTTGGTCCTCTCACGCCCCCGGTTTTGGCTCTATCTCGCCGGACCGGTCATCGTCGGCGCAGCGGCCGCAGCGAGCACGTTGGCAGACCTGCTAGCCCTCGATACCGTTCTGCTGTTCGCGTACTTCCTCATTCCAGCGAACGTGTTCCTCTACGGCGTCAACGACGTGTTTGACGCCGATATCGACGAAGCCAATCCGAAGAAAGCCGCCCGCGGGGCGCGCGGGCGCGGCGCCCCAGTGACCCTGGTGGTCGGCGTGGGAGGCGGTGCCCGGGGCGGCGGTCTGTTCGCGCTCCCGCCGCGGGTCGCGTGGCCGTGGCTCGTCGCGTACTTCTCCCTCGCCGTCGAGTACAGTGCCCCGCCGTTCCGGTTCAAGACGACGCCGTTTCTGGACTCCGTCTCGAACGGGCTGTATATCCTTCCGGGCGTGGCCGCGTACGCGGCGATTACCGGTTCGAAACCGCCAACACTCGCTATCGCCGGGGCGTGGCTCTGGACGATGGGGATGCACACGTTCTCGGCGATTCCCGATATCGACCCCGACCGCGAGACCGGTATTCAGACGACGGCGACAGTCCTCGGCGAGCGCCGAACTTACGCCTACTGCGCCGTGGTGTGGGGGCTCGCGGCCGCCGCCTTCGCTGCCGTCGACGTTCGACTCGGTGGGTTGCTCGCGGCCTATCCGGTCGTTGTCCTCGGAATTGCACTCTCAGGTGTCGACGTAGAGCGGGCGTACTGGTGGTACCCCATTTTGAACACCGTCGTCGGCATGCTCATCACCGTCGGGGCACTTTGGGGTGTCGTCTATGGCTGACTCGCGAACGCAGCTCCCGAGACCACCGAGCACGCGGCGGGAGGCCGAACTCGCGCTCGACCGACTCGTGTGCGACAATCGGTTTACCATCTCGGTGTTCTTCCCGCTGAACGGGGCGGTTCTCCTCGTCGCCAGCGCGATGACGTGGCTCCCGGAGCCGCTGGCGTTCAACGCGTTTCTTATCCTCTTCGGGACGCTCGTCATGCGCTCGCCCCTCATCGTCGGCGTCCTACCACTCGTGACGCGACGGGTCGCGTTCGGGGTCGCTGCGCTCACGGGCTACGCATACGCCATCGAGTACACCGGCATCACGACTGGGTGGCCCTACGGCTGGTTCGAATACGGCATCGACCTCGGGCCGACGGTCGCCGGCGTCCCCATCGGGCTTCCCGTGTTTTTCATCCCGCTCGTGATGAACGCCTACCTGCTTTGTCTCCTGCTTTTGGGCGACCGCGCCAGAGACACGCTCGTCCGACTTCCAGTCGTCATCGCCATGGTCCTCGCCATGGACGTGGTGCTCGACCCCGGCGCGGTCGCACTCGGCATCTGGGAATACTACCGTCTGGCCGACGGCGCGATAATCTTCTACGGCGTCCCGCTTTCGAACTACGCCGGGTGGGTCGTCAGCGCCACTATCGCCGTCGCCACGCTCGACTGGGCGTTCGACCGCGAGGCGCTTCTCGAACGACTCGATGCGACCGGATTCATGCTCGACGATTTGGTGAGTTTCGTCATCCTCTGGGGCGGCATCAACGCGTGGTTCGGCAACTGGATTCCCGTCGCCGTCGCCGCTCTCTTCGGCATCGGTCTCCTCCGAACCGAGCGATTCGACTCGCGACTGTTCCGTCTCCCGCGGCGCTTGCCGTGGCGGTCCTAAGTCGTAAGTGGACTTCAAAAATCAACGACCAAACTCAGTCCGAACCCCATCGACTCAGCGCCCGTATCCACCCCGAAACGCGGCCTCGGCTCCGTACTTTGCCGACCGGGGTCGAACCGGGACCGAAGTCCGCGTCGAACCCCTCATCTTCCGGGTAGGGAACGACGCTGACGGCCTTGAACACGGCGACCGGGTCACGCCAGACAGCCCAGTACGCCGCCGTCTTCCCGAGCAAGAAGACTTTTCGACCGAAGCTCAGGTCCGGCGTCGTCGAGAGCGTATCGTAGCCGAGTTTGCGAATCGACCGGTGGTGGTCGGCGTACAGGACCGCCGAGAGGAGCACCGGGAACTGGCAATCGTGGGGCAGGTACTCGATGCCGGCGACGCCGTCTCGGTAGAGTGACTCGGCTCGGCGGAGTTCGTCGCGCATCACTTCGGCGACACGGTCGTCGAATTCGAGGTCAAGAATCTGCGCTACGTCGACGCCGTGGCGCTCCAGCGTCGTCTCTGGAAGATAGACTCGGTCGCGTTCGACCACGTCCTCGCCAACGTCGCGGAGGAAGTTCGACAGTTGGAACGCCTGTCCGAGCGCCGTCGCGTGCGGCAGTGCCTGTTTCGGGTCGTCGGGGCGCATCACGGCGGTCATCATGCGACCGACGGCCGACGCCGAACCGTCCATGTACGTCTCTAACTCCTCGTAGGTCGCATGTCGGTCCTTGTGGATATCCGACTCCATGGCGTCGATGAAGACGTTCACGTCGTCGGGGTCGATATCGTACTGCTCTCGGAGGTCGGCGAATGCGGACAACACCGGGTCACCTGTCTCGACGTCGCCGAGTGCCTCGGCGCGAAGTCGTTCGAGACGCTCACGCTGTTGCTCCGGTGGGGCGGTCTCCTCAGCGTCGACGACCTCGTCGGCGACGCGGAAGAACGCGTAGAGGACGTATGTGGCGTGTCTGACGCGTTTTGGGAGGAGCCGAGTTGCGAAGTAGAACGTCTTTCCCGTCCGTTGTTGTATTTCTTTTCCGGCTTCGACCTGTGATTCGTTGAGCATTTTCGTATACCGCGTACCGTCCCTGTCACGGGACCGAGTAAGGTGACCGAACGGGCCGCAAATGGTCTCACCTTCTCGTTGGGTTGCTGTCGACATAGCGTTTCGTGCAGCCGTGAAGTCAACCGTTGAATCCACTGACGGCTCTGTGATGGCTGTTTTATTGATTTGTGTCAGGTATCGTTACCAGAACGTGTCGCTACAGTCATAGACGACCCCGTGTTCTGGACAGATGTACTTGCAGTGGCGATGGGTCATCGATGTCTCACAGATAGGGCACGGACGGCCTTTCGGAGACTCGATAGCACACGCGTCCAGACTGGTGTTGTCGTCCATACGATGTTTTCATAGGACGCAAGCGACATATTGCTTACTGCTGTTTGCGGTGTCTCCTCCCAGTTCGATTCGCTCGAATATTGGCCTCTGGTCGACACCGGATCTGTGTGTACCCTCGGACCGACACCGGATGGAAGTAACTTCGGGCCGGGACCGAACGGAAGTACCCACACGCCGCACGAGACGTACCCCGAATTTGGTACTGAAGTGGAACAATACTCATGTACGACGGTCATCGACACACACTGTGGAGTATCGTCCCGGACCCGTGCGAATATTACTCCTCTCGACCAACCAGTAGAAAGAACAGTCGATGGAGAAGGCGCTCTGGTATCTACTCACGGCGACACGAGGTGGTGAGAACCGCGTCCGGATCATCCGTACACTGTCGGAGCGTCCGCGGAACGCAAACCGCCTCGCCGACGAACTCGACGTCGGATACAAGACCATCAGACACCACCTCGATGTACTCGAATCCCACGGGGTCATCGAGGCCGGTGGCGACAAGTACGGGCGACTGTACTTCCTCACAGACCACTTCGAACAGTACCGCGATACCTTCGAAGAAATCGCAACACACCTCGATTGAACATGGCAATGAGTACCCAGATTCTGGCAGCGAGCGTCCTCTCGGGCGTGAACATAGTCTTCCTCTCGGCGTTAGCCGCCGTGTGGGTTCGAAACTACCGGACGTTCCGCACGTCGCTCGTCCTCGGCCTTCTCGCGTTTGCTGTCGTGATGCTCGTCGAGAACGCATTCGCCCTGTACTTCTTTTTCACCATGCAGAGTCTCTACTCCGGCGACCCACACGTCCAGCAGGCCGTGTTGGTCCTTCGCGGTCTCCAACTCGTCGCGGTTGCGTTCTTGACGTACGTGACCGTTCGCTGAGCGTCCCCAGTGTGTTCGTTGTGTTATTTTCGGAGCGAATTTGGTACTGACTCAACCCTAACTCGTCACAGAGTCGTCCCGAATCTCGAAAAATCCCCATTAAGTCGTCGTGCGTCTGCTTTGTCGTGGATTCGACCACGTGAGAAGAACCATGACCGATACGAACCCTTCAACGACACGACGAACCGTCCTCGGCCTGACCGGTGCGGGTGCACTGACTGCACTTGCCGGGTGCCTCGGCGACGTAATGATTCCCGGGCAGTCCAGTAACGGCGGTGACCAGTCCGCACGAACCTACCGCGTGACTGTGGCAAATCTCACTACCGGCCAACCGTTCACCCCACCGGCAGTGGTCGCACACCGCGCCAGCGTCGAACTGTTTGCCGTCGGAGACCCAGCCAGCGACGCCATCAAAGAACTCGCCGAAAACGGGAACCTCGACCCGTTAAGCGAACTCGCCGAGAGCACAACGGATATTCGTACCCTCTCCGCGGCCGAGACGCCGCTCGTCCCTCCTGAACTCCCGGCGAGTGAGATGTTCCCCGCCGCAGCCACCCTCGAACTGGAAACCGACGCCAGCGGGATGTATCTCTCGTTCGTGAGCATGCTCATCGGGACGAACGATGGCTTCACCGGTCTCGACACCGTCCCGCTCCCCGAGCGCGTGAACGAGTCGCGGTCGTACTTCGCGTCGAGTTACGACGCTGGAACGGAGATGAACACCGAAGCGTACGGTGACATGGTTCCACCAGCACAGGCACTCTACGGCATCGACTCGGGGACCGAAGGAACCGGAATGAGCAACCCGGACCTCGCCGAAGATGGCGTCATCACACCCCACGGCGGTATCGTCGGCGACGGCGACCTCGACCCCGCGGTCTACGGCTGGGATGCCCCCGCCGCGCTGGTCCAAGTCGAGCGAATCGAGTGAGACGGGAACTGGTGTGTGTTCTGGCTGTCGAGTGGGAGTCGGTCTGGTCTCGGCGTGGTCGTCGCTCACCGAAACTCATGTCGCGTCGGTGAACCGACTTGCTGCAGAGCCACGTCAAAAATGAACGACCCGAGAGCCGTTCGACAAAACCACGTCGTGTCCCACGTGGGAACGTAGGTGGCGTTCACCACGTGGTTCTAGTGCAGCCGCGTTTGCCCGTTGTCGGAGCATCGTGGCCCGCTCTGGTGAGATGGTAGTGTGGTGGGGGAGAGATTAGTGAGGGGTACCGGTCGACGTGTCGTCGACATGGCTGAGGGAGGCTCTGACAACGGCAGTTACCAATTTGTTACCATACACCAAAGATGTGTCGGTTGGTGTCATTTGAATCGATACTGGTGTGGGTGAGAGTGTTAGTTTCTTTGTCGAGATTCCAGCGGCGGTAGGTGTGCTCGGGGAAGTATTTAACATGACAATATGGGGTGGTATGGGTGAGGCTGTAGACGAAGATGTCTGTGGAAAGCACGCGACGAACGGTTCTCAAATCCGCTTTCGGCACCTGCTTTTGTGGGGTATTCGCTGGGTGTATTGATTTTCAGAAACCCGACACAGACTCACCGTCAACTGAGACGAGCGGCGCGTCGCCCGATACGCGAACGTCGACTTCGGCTCCAACAAGCCAGCATATCGCCCTCCGAATCAACAACTTCAGAGAGACGGAGCGTAGCGGGACGGTCTCGGTTTATCGCCACTCACCCGACGGCGAGGCCGATATCACACGCATTACGGCGACGCCACCCGACGACTCAGTACAGGGCACCCACCACTCGTGGCGTATTCCGCCGGCGGAACAAACGACGTACGAATCGGTGTTTCGACCGGGGACTGCGTATCTGCTGCAGGTCAAGCTCGATTCCGGGCTGAAAGAATCGTACGGGGTTTCGATAGCAGACGGCCAAGACCCCGCCTTCGTTAGCGTCGGTCTCTTTGCAGACGAAATGATGTGAATACGGTGTGGACGTAGGGTCCTCGGTTCAGCTACCCAGTCCACCATATATGACATTCTGAAAACAATTATGAGGATGTCAGTGCTGGTCAGTCGTATAATGCTCAGACCGAGGGCAACCGCGCGGAAGACGCCGACGTGGCCAACCCCGACTCCGGAACAGGTCGAAGTCGTCCTTTTCGGGACGTGCCACATGGACGACCCCGGCTTAGACGAGGTGAACGTCAGCGCCGACGATGTTCTCACCGACGGCCGCCAGCGTGAACTGGGCTCACTCGTCTCGAACCTCGAACGCATAGGCCCGGACTTCGTCGCTGTCGAACGCCCCGCATCGCAGGCCGAGGCCGTGAACGACCTGTACGTGCGCTATCGAGATGGTGAGGCCACCTACGACGAGGAACACGCATTCGAACCGCGGCATCCGGAACGGGGCGATACCCAGATGGCGTGCCGAAGCGAGGTCATCCAAATCGGGTTCCGACTTGCCGACCGCCTCGGGCACGACCGTGTCGTTCCCGTCGACGTTCCGGAACAACTCGGGACAGGTCCCGACTTCGAGGAACTCGAAGAGCGGGGGTACGAACCGACTCCGAAGATAGATATCCCGCGAATCGACCACGACGAACTCCAGCAGTCGCTCGACGACCGTCTCGCGGACTCGACTCTCACAGCGTACCACCGATATCTAAACGAAGCGGCTGCACTCCACTACAACGATGGGATGTTCGACGAGTTCCTCCGATACGGCGACCAAGACAACTACGCTGGTCCCGATGCCCTTTCGAGATGGTACCGGCGGAACCTCCGGATGATTCACAACATCTGGCGGGCCGTGGACGAAGACACTAACCGTGTTTGCTTCGTCGTCGGCTCCGGACACGTCCATATTCTCCGGCAACTCCTCACCGAGTTCCCGCAGTTCTGCCCCGTGAGTCCGCTTCCGTATCTGCCCCGTGGTGAGTAAGCGGGTGTTGAAGATGGTGACGAGTGGATAGTAGTTGACTCGGGAGGTTAGGTGTGGTTGGTGGGTTCGAAGGGGGTGTCCGGATTGGCCGGATAGGCATTTCCGTCGACCCCCCGGGGGGTTGAGGGTTATTGGAGGTCGACGGAAACACTTGAGTGCGAACCGCCTGTAGAGTACTTGTGGCACTCAAATTGGGCATGGTTACAGACGAACCCTAGTTGGGTTGAAGCCTCCATGTATGCGTCGATAATCCTGTCGAACACGTCGTTACAGACGAACCCTAGTTGGGTTGAAGCACGAGTTTGTTGGTTCATATGAAACTGATGTTGGTTACAGACGAACCCTAGTTGGGTTGAAGCTTCGTCTTGGCGCTGTTCGAGCACGTTAAAGACCTGGGTTACAGACGAACCCTAGTTGGGTTGAAGCAGTCTTGGCGTGACAGAGACGCGACGAGATGCGATGTTACAGACGAACCCTAGTTGGGTTGAAGCTTACTCCCGTCTTGCATAAGGACGTGTATGTCGACGTTACAGACGAACCCTAGTTGGGTTGAAGCGAGTCTCGGGCGGGGCATTATGGCAAAGGATAGACAGGTTACAGACGAACCCTAGTTGGGTTGAAGCCCAAACCAAAAAGGAACACTGTCGAAGCTGTGAGGAAGTTACAGACGAACCCTAGTTGGGTTGAAGCTCTGGGTCGACCGACATCAACAGCTCGGTCTACGGTTACAGACGAACGCCTCTGTTTAAATCCTCAGTAGTTGATACAAACTGTGTGCTGAATATAGAGGGTGCATTCAGCAACTCCACGACTGGCTGTAGGAGACTCTGATGGAGAAGCACGACTGATCGTGCTGAAATCGGAGTAGGATACCAACCTCGGGTTATTTCAGGACGTGATACATTGCGAAACTGGGAATGCGGGTATTCAGATGGGTGGTTAACCGATACAGACAACTCGAAAATATGGCGTCACACCCTGCAGTAGCTGGAGGACCTGAGATTGCAGTTGACCTGACTATCGTACTGGGTCTTTGGTGCCTCTGGGTACTGATAAGTAGGGGTGTAGGTGCGGCTTTAGATTTCACTCCACTCATACTCATCCCACTTGGTACCGCTATTGCGATTCTGCTCATTGATACAGTAGTTAGTCGGGTATTTTGACAGAGGCACGATGCAAACAGTGGACTTCAGTGTCTGCCAGCCAACTGAATTCACAACGTAGACTCTTGGGTGCAACACACACGCCCTGTATTCAGCACGGTTTCGATAAACTACCACCGACCGAGGATTTCAACAGAGCCAGACGAACCCTAGTTGGGTTGTAATAAGGTGGAAGCATGGGTGACACTATGAATCGTGTTGGCGGAGATACAGCCCACCAACGAGACAGCCCACCGCCACGAACAACAAGCCGCCACTCAAAACGTCTCTGAGCAACCCAGACACCCCAGGATTTTCCACGATGCCGAAGCTATTCTGAAACACGAGCAATTGAATAACTAAAGCCGGCCCTCCAAGCACAGTCAACAGTCGTGCGTTACTGACATTTTGAATACGGCTCATGACACATTCAATACTCAGACATATAAAAATTCACTGACATAATAAAGAATGGTTCCGGCGTGATTGCGGGGTATTGGAGGTCGGGCAAAACATCCAGCTGAATTCTGAGTCTATGGACCTCCAAGCCGCGTGTTCACACGAGCTTCAGACGACCCAAATCAGAGAGAACTCCACAAACACGTCATATCTGCGGCATCACTCAACTTCCACAGTATGGACAGTAAGGTCGTCGTCGACGACGAGCGTCGCAACGGAACCCTCGAATTCGACATCGACGACGGCGCGGAAGGGTTCGTCCGACCGAACTCGACCACGCACATGGGGGAGCAGACTCTCCGTCGCCTGCATGTTGCTCGAGGTGGCGGGCGACACGCCCAGTTCGAGTAATGCGCTCGCTACTCGTGGCTCGAACTGGAGTGCGCTCACGATATCGACAGTTGCGAGCCACGAACACGTCTTACAGGACATCTCGGCTGTCGGCGTTTGTTCGCCGTCGAGTCGGTCCTGCGG
>NZ_JBZRPK010000113.1:0-1142 GCF_058382125.1 Haloferax sp. s1 | reverse complement strand
CCGTCCAGCGGCCGTCAGTCATAGACTTCATGTCGTTAGCGGGCGATGCTGAGGTATTCGAAATCTCCGTAACAGAGACGTCCCCCGTTGCAGAGAAGACACTGCAAGAAGCGGACTCAGCTGGGCTACTGGGAAATGATGTACTCGTAGTTGCGATCGAGCGTGGTGAAGAAGTACTGTCTCCGCGAGGGGAGACCGTGATTCATGCCGGGGACCTTCTCACCGTATTCTCGAAAGAGGGGGTCACAGGAGAGGTAATGCATACGTTCACCGGTAAAGACGAATAAGTGCTTTCTGGTGCATTTATATTAGTACCGGGTATCATATTCTGCAAACTAAACGGGATTAATGAATGGAGTCCCCTACACCCAACCTCCGTACGTCGAAAAGTCCCCCTCGATGGACAGCTTATCTGATGTTCTGCGGACTCGTATGTGTTCTTGCACGGATCGTATTATATCCCATTCTTCAGTTTGAACCAATATTTAGTACAATTGTGATGGCTCTCGGGTATTTCGGCCTCCTCCTGATCTTCATCAGCTTCTTTATTCACATCTCTATCGAGTATTAGTCATCCATTCGAGTTCAAACGTAGGACAGAGGAGAAACGCCCCGATTCTGTTCTCCGAAGCTTGGCAACCACAACCTCGGAGAGTGGATGTGTTGCGGGCCTTCTCAAAGACGATTTCAAGCTTGGATAAAATCTGATGGCGAGTTATCTGCATTCTGACTTCGTTTCTCCGGAAGCAATGGCGTGTGTAGTTCGGATACCAGCGATTATCTGAACAGATGCAACCAGAAAATCGGTTAACTTCCCTTCGCATATTTTGGTAAAAATCAGATTAGTAGCTATGTGTCTCGCTTAATCCCTCCCATCAGAAATGAGACGGTCCCATGTTACCCACGGCCGTTACGTTCCGTAGGTTAGTCTTGAGCGACCGTCTGGGCTGGAGTTTCTGTCGCAGGGGCAGGTGGTTCGTGTGTTCCGAACTCGGGGTGGGTCTCTTCCATCCAGACGTACACGATTGCCCCGGAGACGAACATCAGGGCAGCGGTCATGTAGAATGCGGCCTCCGCGTTCAGAAACTCCATCGAGAGGCCGATGAGGATTGCGCCGACGCCGTATCCCGAGTCACGCCACA
>NZ_JBZRPK010000115.1:0-1143 GCF_058382125.1 Haloferax sp. s1 | reverse complement strand
TATCACAATGGACGAGGTTGCCCCGGAAGACCAGGAGAGTCTGTTAACCTCACGGGTCGTCGTCGTCGGTGCGGGAGGGCTTGGAGCGCCGGCTATCCAGTACCTCGCCGCGGTCGGCGTCGGCGAACTCGTCGTTGTCGACGACGACGTAGTCGAGCGAAGCAACCTCCAGCGGCAGATTATCCACCACGACGAGGACGTGGGCGAACCGAAAGCCCAGAGCGCCGCCGCGTTCGTCCGCGGCCTCAACCCGGACGTGAGCGTCGAACCAATCGAAGCGCGTGTGGACAAATCGAACGTCTACGACCTCATCGCCGATGCGGACGTGGTGGTCGACGCTTCCGACAACTTCCCGACGCGCTATCTGCTCAACGACGCCTGCCGATTCGAGGAGATTCCGCTCGTCCACGGCGCGATATACAAGTTCGAGGGACAGGCGACGACGCTCCTGCCCGACGGGCCGTGTTATCGGTGTCTGTTCCCCGAAGCGCCCGAACCGGGGACCGTCCCCGACTGCGCGACGACGGGCGTCCTCGGCGTCCTCCCCGGAACGGTCGGGTGTATTCAGGCGACTGAAGCGGTGAAAGTCATCCTCGAAGCGGGCGAGGTGCTCGATGGGCGATTGCTGTTCTACGACGCGATGGACATGTCGTTCGAGACGGTTCCGTACCGAACGAACCCCGAGTGTCCGGTTTGCGGCGAAGACGGTATCGACACGATTGGAGATATTGAGTACGTCGAGAGTTGCGCGGTCGATCTCGATTGAGTCAGTAAGAGCGAGAAAGCCGATTGAGTGGAGTAGTGTGGAGTGGGGAGGGTGGTGTCAGTTCAGCTATCGGCCGAACTGGAAGCCGCCGACCGTGTCGTCAGTCGAATCAGTATCCGCGTCGGCCTCCGAGTACGACTCGTTTCGTTCGTGGGTAGACACCCGTCCGCCGTCGGTCGCCGCCTGAACGACGTCGAGGTCTTCGACTTCTTCCAAGGCCGCTGCGTCGCCGCCGACGAGTTCGGCCACGCGATTGGCGAGCGCATCGAGTGCGACCGTCTGGTCGGCCGTGGCGTCGGTAATATCGGTCGTCGCCGCTTCGGCGGTGCTCGCGTGGTCCTGTGCCATTTGAATCGTCGTCGTGACCTCTTCGATGT
>NZ_JBZRPK010000114.1:0-1143 GCF_058382125.1 Haloferax sp. s1 | reverse complement strand
GTACAGACACAGCAGTGTGAGCGCACCACCAACCACGGCGACCGCTACGGAGACCATTGTTTCTGAGTGTCTGTCGGCTAATATTAAGCGTGACGAAGGGCACGGACTCGGAGAGAGTCCGTCGCTCCGTCCCATGGAGACACAGTGCAATCAGAGTATCACTTCGGCCGCGGTGTCGCGTCTCAGAGTTCGGGCGGCGTGACGTTCCCGCTCAAGTTTGCCGAGAACGGCAAGCAGTACGAACACGTGAATCCGGGACACGGGTCCGCGCAGGCTCGGAGCGTCAGCCCGGCGGTGACCTCGACACTGTCGCCGGGTCCGTCCGCGAGCGAGAAGTCGCCACAGATTTCGAAGTCGAGTTCGCGAAGGACCGAGTGCTTGAATCCAAAGGGGAAACAGAGACCGTTCTCGGTCAACCCGTATCCGAGCGAGAAACTGGACAGGGCGATCGACCCCGAGAACGACCCGTATTCGAGATACACGTCGACGGAGAGCGTCGCCGAGACACCGAGACTGTAGTTGCCGTGGATCTTGGCACCGAGGCCGATACCGACCGTCAGATCCTTGCCGCCGACCTTCTGGGTACCGACGTCCTCTTGCAGATACAGGTCTTCGAGCGCTCCGCCGACTGCTGCGGTGCCGACGGTTCCAGACTCCTGGAACACCGGCTCGAATCCCGGCGGGGCAGTGCGCGCGAGATACTCGTCGTAGCTTTCGACGGCGTACGGCTTGTCACCAGGGACCGTTGCGGTCTGATACTCGCCGACGAGGATCTCGAAGTCTTCGGGAAGGTCGCTCACCTGAGACTGCATCGCGAGCCCGTCGCCGGAGGCCTGCGGGCCCGCTTCCATCGTCGCGAACATCTTTTCGAGCTCCGCTTCGGTCAACTGCTCTCCGTCTCCCTTTCCTGCTGCCGCTGCCGACGCGGGTATTCCGACCAACGCGCCGCCGAGAGCACCGGAGGTAGCGAGTAACTTACGCCGCGAGATATCTTTTTTGTCAGACATCAAAACAAAAATAATACACTAGTTATAAAAATATTGTTATTTCATAATAGTATGAACTTCGAGCGTGAATGAGAATGATTCACTATAGTAGCGTTTGCAACTGGTTACACATCCGACCGCATGACAGCGGTCGACC
>NZ_JBZRPK010000116.1:0-1144 GCF_058382125.1 Haloferax sp. s1 | reverse complement strand
GCTGCCGACTCCGCGTCGGAACTGCGCGTTGGCTTTCGAGACGCCGCGTTTAACCGCGCTCCCGGTTAGTTCCAGCAGTTTCAACAGCGGGCGGACGACCACGTCGAGAATCAGGTCCGCAATGATGTCGTCGAGCATCGATTCTGTTGTTTCATAGTCAGTTCTTACTGATGAGCGTTTGGCATCTCTCGTACGCTAGGGGAGCAACCCCGACAACTCCTCGAAATACTCGTCCAACTCGTACCCGAGACGCGACAGCCACACGTCGCGGTACGAGGGGTGGAGCAGCGGAACAATCGTGTAGTCGAATCGCTCGCTTTCGACGGGGTCGAGCACGGTATCGAGGAATCCACCGAGTGTCCGGTCGTCGAGTGAGAAGACGCTCTCCGTGGCGTGGCGTCCGGTCGGAACCACCACGTCGGGGTCGATTGTTTCGAGTTCGGTCACGAGGTGGTCCAGACAGTTCGCCTTCTCGTCGGCGCTGGGTGCCCGGTTCGACCCCTCACCATCTGAGGGGAAGCACTTGACCGCGTTCGTGTAGAACACGCCGTCTTCGTAGCCGACGGTGGCCATCGTCTCCCGAATCCTGCGCCCGGAGTGCTGAGCCGTGTAGGACATGCCGGTCCAGTTACCGCCTTGCCAGCGGTTCGCGTCGGGATTGCCCGCGCCGGGTGCTTCGCCGACGACGACGACGGTCGAATCTCGGGGGCCGACGCCCCACGAAATCCGGTTTCGGCACTCGACTAGCGCCGGACACCGGGTGCAGTCGCTTTCTGTGACGAGTCGGTTCTCGGCGTCGGGAAACCGTGGGTCGGTCATCGGCGCTTATTCCGTCAGCGGAAGCACGATGCCGAAGATAATGGGCGAAAAGAGCACGAGGAGGATGCCGAGCCATTCGGCGTCGAAAAAGAGCGTGCGCTCCCAGCCGGGGATGTGGCCGCCAGTCATCGCTAGTGCTGCTTTCGCGCCGATAGCGCCGAACAGGAAGAGAACGAGTCCGAGGCTGACGCCAGTCTTGGTGAATCGAGGTTAGTCGAGATTGCCATAACGTCGCAAATCACTGTGAGAGAGGCGAAACGAGAAAGTCGTTTCGCGGGAGTGTGTGAAATGGTATGAACCAGGTGCCCGGAAAACTCACCGAGAG
>NZ_JBZRPK010000117.1:0-1151 GCF_058382125.1 Haloferax sp. s1 | reverse complement strand
ACCCCGAACGGCTTGTTTGCGACCGTCGGCGGATTTGCCGACGTGCTCGATGCAACCGTTCGGGAGACGCCCGGTGTCGCAATCGCACTGGCGCTCGGTCACGACGTTCGTGACTCGGCGCTGGACGCGTGGCGCAAGCACGCGCAATCGACTCACGCAACACTCCGAGAGGCGACCACCGGCCGCTACGAGAGTCTCTATGCGCTCTCGTGTGACCTGTCGTCGCCCGGGAGACTCGCGACCGTCGCGCGTCTCGCCCGCGACTTCCGGTCGCCAGAACCAACCGTTCTTGCGGTCGGTGTCGGTGCTGCGGCGCTCGTCTCGACCGGTCCAGCCGGACTTGACGAGCAACTGGCCGCGGCCGCGACCGAACTTGACGATGCGTCTGCAACCGGCTCAGCCGAGGAAGCGACGATGACCTTCGACCCCGCAGTGGAGTCGAAAGATGTCATCGCGGCCGTCAGGGAGGTACGCCGATGACTCGGCGTGCGACCCTGCGGACCACGCACGACGACCCGAGCGTCGTCGCTGCGGCACTCACCCCGGACAACACGGACTCGATGCACACGACAGTCGAGGGGGACGAACTTGTCACGACAATCGAACGCGATTCGACCGGGGGGCTTCACTCCACGGTCGATGATTACGTCGTCAACGTGACGGTCGCACAGACCGTCATCGAAGCAACACGAACGCACACAGACACTAACCATGAGTGAACGATCCGTCTCTAAGCAGAAGCGCGGAAAGCGATGGTACACGGTCATCGCTCCCGAGAATTTCGACCGTAAGGAACTCGGCGCAACCTTCGCCGACGAACCCGAGAAGGTCTACGGCCGCACCGTCGAATCCACCCTTGGCGAACTCAACAACGACCAGGGTGCGAACAACGTCAAGCTCACGTTCAAGGTGAACGACGTCGGCGGCGACTCCGCCTACACTGAGTTTGTCCAGCAGGAGCTGACCCGAGACTACCTCCGCAGCCTCGTCCGCCGCGGTGCCTCGAAGGTCGAAGCCAACGTCACCGCCGTGACGAAGGACGACCACCGTGTTCAGCTCCAGCCTGTCGCCTTCACCACGAAGAAGGCAGACCGCAGCCAAGAACACGAAATCCGCCGCATTATGATCGACCTCACCCAAGAGGCTATCAC
>NZ_JBZRPK010000118.1:0-1165 GCF_058382125.1 Haloferax sp. s1 | reverse complement strand
GTGATTGGGTTGACTCTCGACGAGTGATTATCGCGCCGACGTAGATCAAGTAGAGACCCAGTAGCAGGACGCCGTCGAGTCGACTAATCGTTCCATCCCAGGCGACCAACATGGTCGCACCGATCGCACCCAGCATCGGCAGATAGCTCTCGTAGACGAACCTCCGGGAGACGTGAACGGTCCCATACCCGATGAGAAGAACGCCGACGAGGAGGAGCTGCTGGACGGTCGAAGAGCCGGTGTTCCCGCCGATGACGACGGCCGAGGTAACCTGGTACTCGAGGACACCAGAGAGAATTCCGAGTGACGCGACGAGGTGAGAACTGAGTTCCGGGAGACTCGTACCCAACGCAAGGACGGTCATCCCAACGAGAACTTCGTCGACGTCGTAGTACTCGGCGAGCGCCAGCAGCCGACCGATCGCCCGACTCGCTGCAGTCACGAGCGTGTACAACGCGACCGTCCCGATAGCAATCTGTGTCAGCAACCCGCCCGAGACAGGCATATTAGCGCTCGGCTAGCCACGTGTCGTCCCAGTCTCGTTCGTAGTCGGGATCGAAGGGCTCGAGGGTCCAGACCGGACAGTTCTCGCACTCCCAGACTCTGTAGACCGTTCCGTCTCGAATCACGACCCCGACAGACGCCCAGGCGTGGGTTTCGCAGGTCGGGGCCTCAGACATATATGGACCTACAAACGATTGCTGTCCAAAAAAGCCTTTCCGCAGGACTAATCAGCCCGCGCTGGTCGGATACGTTGAGGAGGTCAAACCAACGTTGGATGAGACGTTGCTGGTCAGCCATCGAAACGTTCCTACTCGTGGACCGAGCGGCGAAACAGTTACCCGCCGAGCCACCATCCGTAGAGTTGTTCCTGCTCGTCACTGTCGGGACGCTTCTTCGACTGGCCGTAGGTCTTCCCCTTGAGGAGTTGGCGTTCGACCGCGTTTGCGGCGAGTCGGAGGGCGTGGGAGGCACCATACCCCTCGCCATCGGCCGTGAAGTAGCCACGGTCGGTAACCAGCCGAATTCGTGCCAGCACGAGTGGGACGCCCCGCGATTGCTCCTTGTGCTCTTGCAGTTCGATACTGGCCTTGATCACGCTCATCTCACCGTACTTCGAGGTCATGCTCTCTATCAGCGCGGAGACGTCATCGTAGTCCATCCC
>NZ_JBZRPK010000119.1:0-1168 GCF_058382125.1 Haloferax sp. s1 | reverse complement strand
CCTCTACGGGTGTCTGTTCGAGCGTCGTCCAGTCGTCGGTTCCGGCGCGCGAACGCCGGAGTCTGAGGTCAAGGTCGTAGCCTTCGACATCGATTTCGACCCGCCGCTTTCGGTCGTCGCCCTGTACCGCCTCGACCGATTTGACGGTGGGTTTCGGTGGCGGTGTCGACGAACTCGCGCGAACCCACACCGGCTCGGTCGGCGACGACCGCTCGCCGGATGCCGACTCGGCTACGGCGCGGTAGGCGTACCATCGGTCCGCGTACGGCACGTCGTCGGTCACGGTCGTCGGCTGATTCGTCTGGAGCGGGACGTCAGCAGCACTTCCCGACGTGTTCGGGAACGCGAGTGGTCGCATCCGTCGGAGGTCCTTTGCGGCTTCCGGGTCCGGGGTTCGGAAGAGCCGCACGTTTTTCGCCGTCCCCGATGCGTCGGGTTCGAGTCGCAGTCGGACGCTGTCCGTGTCCGGGCGTGCCGATAATCGAGGTGTCGAGGGAACCCGCGGGGTTCGCGGTGCGATGACCGCGAACCCATCCGGTCCGGGCCATTGCGATTTGGTTCCCGTTGGACCGGTGTGTCGCACTGTGACGACGGTCCAGCCCCGGTCGTCCCCGCCGAGGGAGACGGTGTGTTCGGTCGTGTTGTGGTCGTATGGCTCCTGATGGTCCGGTGAGAACACCTGCTGGTTGTTCGCGGCGAGGTTCCGAAGTTGCTCGGCACGCTTGCCGGGTGTCTTGGCGGCGAAGTCGTCGTGAGCCACGTCGGCGGTGCTCAGTAACCGAGCCTGAGACGCTCGGAGCACCTTGGTCTGACTCCCGGACGGTTGACTCGACCAGTCACACGTCCAGTGACAGTTCCCGTGTGCGTCCGGCCACGTGGTCTGTTGCGGTCCCGGCGGCATCGACGGACTTGCCGGTTCCCGCGGTGCGGTTCGGCTCGCAACCGCGCGCCGCGCCACGTCTCCCGCGTTTGGCGCGTCCGGCGTCGGCGGATTTCCGTGAGTATCGACCGCGACCGCCGTCACCGACAGTTCGGCCGTATCGCCATCGTACGGGACGGTCACGTCGGGAATCGTGACCTGAATCCGAGCATCGACTGTCGGGTCTTGAGTGGCGTGTGCCGGCTCGACTTGCGCGGTGATGCCCGCCCGATTCGACGTCACCGACAG
>NZ_JBZRPK010000120.1:0-1172 GCF_058382125.1 Haloferax sp. s1 | reverse complement strand
GTATCTCGACGAGATAGAGGGCGAACTGCATCGGGTCTTCGGCGTCGAATCGTAACCCCGAACCAAAGGCCTAAGCACGTTCACCCCGAAGCCGCGTCCATGAGCACGGAGACGCAGGACGGCGAGGACGACCTCAAAGAGCGTGTTGTGAACTTCCTCCGTCGGAACTTCCCGCAGATCCAGATGCACGGTGGCAGCGCGGCCATCCGCGACCTGGACCGCGAGACCGGCGAAGTGACGGTTCTCCTCGGTGGCGCTTGCTCCGGGTGCGGTATCTCGCCGATGACGATTCAGGCTATCAAGACCCGCATGGTCAAGGAAATCCCCGAAATCAACGAAGTCCACGCCGACACCGGCATGGACGGAGACATGGGCGGCGAGAGTCGTGGCGGCACCAGTCCGTCGTTCCCCGGCGACACCAGCGACGACACGACCGACATCGAAGACGACCAAGGTCCGCAGGCCCCGTTCTAGGGCGTCTTTTCGGGATTTTTCTCTCGGCACGCATCCGAGAACAGGACTTTTATCGGCGACTACTGCACACCCACGGGTATGACCGAGTCGCCCGAGAACGTCCTCTTCGTCGTCATGGACACGGTCCGAAAGGACCATCTCACCCCGTACGGCTACGACCGCCCGACGACGCCGGGCCTCGAACGGTTCGCCGAAGAGGCGACCGTGTTCGAACAGGCCGTTGCACCCGCACCGTGGACCCTCCCGGTTCACGCCTCGCTTTTCACTGGGATGTACCCGAGTCAGCACGGTGCTGACCAAGAAAACCCCTACCTCGAAGGCGTCACCACGCTCGCCGAGACGCTCTCGGCGGCCGGCTACGACACAGCGTGTTACTCCTCGAACGCGTGGATTACGCCCTATACGCACCTGACTGACGGATTCGAGCAACAGGATAACTTCTTCGAGGTCATGCCGGGGGACTTCCTCTCCGGCCCGCTGGCGAAGGCCTGGAAGACCATGAACGACAGCGACACACTCCGGGCGCTCGCCGACAAACTCGTCAGCCTCGGCAACACCGCCCACGAGTATCTCGCCGGCGGCGACGGGGCGGACTCGAAAACGCCCACTGTCATCGACGAAACTATCGACTTCATCGACGACTCCGAGGAGTTCTTCGCGTTCATCAACCTCATGGACGCACACCGCCCGTACCACCC
>NZ_JBZRPK010000121.1:0-1174 GCF_058382125.1 Haloferax sp. s1 | reverse complement strand
GCCCGGCGCGAACCTTCAGCCGTACACCGACGCGGACAAACTCGAAGACATCGAGGAGTCCGTCTGGGGCCACAACGACATGAAAAACGCCTACCTCGACGGCCCGAAGGAGGCGGCCCAACCGGCGGGCAACTACGTTACCGTCCCGCTGAACATCCACCGACTGAACAACCTCTTTTACAACGTCGAAGTCGTCGAGGATGCAGGTGTCGACCCCGCGAGCATCGACTCGCCGAGCGCGCTCGTCGACGCGATGGCGAAAGTCGAAGAGGCAGGTTACGTCGGCATGGCACAGCAGACGAAGTCCGCGTGGTCGACCGGTCAACTCTGGGCACAGGTACTCCTCGGCGAGTACGGTCCGGACGTGTACGCCGACGTGACCGCTGGCAACGTCGAAGCCAACGCCGACGCCGTTCGCAACTCGCTCGACATCGTGAAGCAGTTCTCCGAGTACTACCCGAACGACGCAGGCTCTATCTCGTGGCAGGACGCCAACTCGAAGCTCATCGAGGGCAAAGCGGCGTTCTTCCACCAGGGCGACTGGGCCGCGGGCATGTACCGCGGACAGGACGGCTTCGAGTACGAGACGCACTGGAACCACGTTCCCTTCCCGGGAACCGACGGCGTCTACGCACTCAACATGGACTCGTTCCCGATGCCGACGAACAACCCGTCGCCCGAGGCGACGAAGGCGTTCCTCCGCTACGTCGGGTCGGTCGACGCACAGGAGCGATTCAACCCGAAGAAGGGCTCTATCCCGCCGCGGACTGACGTGCCGAAGGACGCTTTCGGACCGTTCCTCCAGAACCAGATGGACGACTTCGCCAACTCCGAGGCACAGCCGCTTTCGATTCAGCACGGTCTCGCCGTCGCGCCCGACGCGCTCACCGCCTTCGGCGACGCGATGTCCTCGTTCATCTCCGGCTACGATGTCGAGGCCGCTTACGCCGACATAAAGGCGGCATTCGAGTAAGGCACACACCCATCACCTTTCGATAATGTCACTTCACATCCTCAAGCGACTCCTAGGCCGTGACCGGGACGACGGCCCGCCGGTACGCACCGACGGCGGGACGACTTCGACCGGCGGCGAGGCGTCCGCCACTGACGAGGCCGACCTCGGCGCGCTGCTGTCGTTGCTCCGCGAGAGCGAGGCAGTCCAGTCCGCACCGTT
>NZ_JBZRPK010000649.1:0-11713 GCF_058382125.1 Haloferax sp. s1 | reverse complement strand
CGGTCGCGTAGGAAAGGGACCCCCATGCAGTTGCGGGATCGAGGCCGGTACGCGGGGGCCCGCACGGGAGGTCGCGGTTGTGCCATGCCATTACCGCCACGAGTAGCGAGATACCAAACACAACGAGTAGCAAGAGCAGATATGGAGAGAATTGCCATTTAATGGATGGACGTGGCTATACATTTTAGTTCCCACAATACTTAAGCTTTGTCTTGATGTCACGGAAGGGTTCATCCCTCTGAGTCAGATACTGCTGAGACGAACGGGGCTGAGTTGTCGAACGCTCGGTTAGCTCGGTATTCGGCCAATCTCGTCAGTGATTGACACTCACATTCCTGATATTCTAAATTTACACCTATACAGTTGTAAATGTGACTTTAATTTACTAGCTGCCCCTAGCGAAATTCCATGCCATTTACAGCTTCGACTTTCGAAACAGGTTCGTTCATGGTTCAGGTAATCTTGCCGACAATCGGCTATTTCCAGGGATGTTAACGGCATCCCTCAATTCGACCCCGAATAGTGTGTTGAGAAAAGGCGGTGAGAACAGACCCGAGGGTCTGGAATTTCGACGGCGAACCACACTGTCGGTACGAAATTGTGTATCTCTCGGTTGACGAGAGCAGCGGTGCTACCCACAGTGGCTGGTAATCGATATACTATCGTTTTATACGTCATTTACTTGGACACAGGGATACGTTTGGGAATTAACACCTTGTTTAGGAGGCAGATTGGTTTATGCGTGTACTCCACGGACGTGGGCGGAGCCAAGTCTGGTGAGGTAGCCGATGGCGGCGACGAGTTTCGCATACGTCGCGTTCATCGGGAGGAAGACGACCCCGCAACAGTAAACAGGCCAATCGCGTAGGCAGCGAACGTGCCACCGAAGAGCACGACTGCGGTGAGCAAGTCGGGGTTTCGTTCGAAGCGCTCACCGAGTAGGACAGTACGGAGTGGAGGGACCATACTGTGACCTTACTGATGAGCGAGAGATTCGGGCTCGTACGAACTGAAACCGACACATCCATCATTTAATTGAATTATTTAACACGAGAGACTGTCAGTGTTCACTGACACAAGACGACTCCAGTCGTGTCCGTCGATATCGCTCGCCGCATTTCGTGGGTATCTCTGAACCGGAGCATATCTGCTCGAATAGCTGTCTCTCGCCACGGGTTGGCCGGGTCGATACGAGTCTGACTGCTCGTTCACGTGGACGGCTCATCCTCCGAGAAGTTCAGCAACCGGATTGACGACTTACGAGAACACGTCTCTTCGCTCGATTCGTCTCGTTAACTCGATCGTTGTGAATGATGCAATGAACCCCAACGAATAGCCGACAAAGTGTTCGTAGAGATTTAAGATACCACCCTCTGTTGTGGGGTCAACCGGAAATGCAACGAGCAGAATCGTGACGAACAAAAACCCGGTGACGATAATCAATTCGAAATAGCCGGTTGCCTCGGCACTGGAACGGAGTTTCGAACGAACGTCATTTTCTTGTTTGTATGCTGAAATAACATAGAGCAGGATAGTGAGCAGTACGACGAGTATCAGCCCAGCGGTCCCGACTAACACCGTGGAGTTCTCTGGAATGACGGACTGCACACTCAGAACTGAAATGAGTCCGACGCTAGTGATGAACATCATCGGTGCGAACGTGTCTACTGGCCCTATCCCGAACTCACTTTCAAAATAGTCGGCTAACGCGAGCGGCAGACACCCCGCGAAGGCCATCACAATACCCGATGAACCAAATGTGACCGACGACCGAGTGATTGCAAGGTTCATGTACGATAGTACTGGAGGAAATGCAACTAATACTGTTATCACGAACACGTGGAACTGCCGTCGACTTCCGCTTACGACACCGAGTATGTACAAGACAGGTACGACGAGAAAGTATAAGAATACGTTCGTGAACAGGTGACCGGTCTCTAAGTGGACGAACGACGACGTGAACGCGGTCAGCAGCGTCGGATCGGTGTAGTCGAACACGAGAGACTCACGGAGTTCCAACGGCAGTTGGTGAACAAGTGTCAGTATCACGGGGAACGTGAGAATAAGTGCAATGTCTTTTGGGTGCGTGCGCTCTTTGAACAGTCGCACTAACGACGGCCTCCCTCTCGTCTTGTCTGTATCGACGCGCACGCTCTTATTATATATAACAACCCGAATCGTATAATGTTTCTGTCGATGGTATCACTACTGATATTCGAGTTGAGCGATGCGGAACTGTGCCACCCCAGGTGACGCACGGCGGTTTCCCCACATATGTTAGTTTTGTTTACTCCACTAATCGACTCCTCACGCCTGAATACGGACGTATACGCTATCGGCTGTATCAAGCCTTATTTACCTACATAGTCGTATCATATTCAATGAGTAATTGGCAACGTGAAACAACGAAGACAATCGTTGATAATTACGGCCTGATTCTCGTTTGTCTCTTAGTTATCGCCGCACTTGGCGGCTACTTGACGTACACCACGCACGTCGAACCGGGAACGGATACAGCGACCCGACAGCTCTCCTCGTGGCAGTCAAGCGGTTCATTTTCTCACAATGCTACGGTACGCAATGGAACGTCGGCGTTTGCCGAAGGGACCGTTCTCCAAGACCGCTCGGTCTATTTGACTCATGTCGCTCCGTTACTGAGCGGCTCATTCACCTACACGTACGGCGTCAGCAACGAGAGTAATCTTGCCGTAGACACGACGGTTCTCGTGCGTTATCGCTCGGTTGAGTCCGCCGGTTCGCCCGACGAACTCGTCTATTGGCAGGTCAAGCAGACATTAGCCCACGGGCGCGACGAATCCTTATCTCCTGACGAGTCGATGACAATTCCCTTCTCGCTGAATATCAGCGATGCAGCCGAAACCGTTCGGCGTATCGACCGAGAACACGGTGGGACTCCCGGTCAACTCGACATGACGGTCGTTGCGCGGGTCGACCTTTCGGGAACGCGGAACGGCCAACACGTAGACACTACTCGTACGTATCTCCTCCCGATTGATCCAAGCCAGAATAGCTATCGCGTCGAAGACACGGACCGAATAACCCACGGTGATGAGCGAACCGTAGACGTAGCTGTCGACCCCGACTACGGCCTCCTTCGGCAGGCCGGTAGTCCGTTGTTGTTCTTGTTCGGCACGGTTGGAGCGGGATTCCTCGTCTTTGCTCGGTCTACCGGTCAACTCTCACTGAGTAACCGTGAACAGCGATGGTTGGCGTACCAGTCGACCCGCGAGGAGTTCAATGACTGGATTACGACCGGACAAATCGATCAGGTCGGAGACGACGTCTGGTCCGTCACGGTCGATTCGCTTGAGGGGTTGGTCGACGTAGCTATCGACACGGACAACCGCGTCATCGAACAGCGAGGCGGCGATGAGTTCGTCGTGTTTACCGGTGACCGACTGTTCCGGTACCGACGCCCGCCGGAACCGGAGACCAACGGCGAGTTCTTCTGGAACCGCGACGAAGGCCGAACTGACGACTCCGATGGGTCCTGACGACGCTTTGTGCTGAACAGGGTCGGGTTACCACGGGAAACAACAATCTCCGCACGCCCGAAACAGTTCTCGTTAGTTCTCGTCTCAAATCTAGACGTTAGTTCTCGTCTCAGGTTCAGACGTCACACTCCTATCTCAGAATCAGATGTCGCGCTCTCGACTCAGATCATCGAGGTACTTAGACGACAGACCGCAACCGGCTCAGGACGATGGATACAGCACCGAGCGAAACCCGTTCCTCTCCGCGTAATCACCAGCCAGCGGTGTCAGGGCTCGTGGTCCGGATCGAGGGGGTCACCGTCTGCTGTGCGTTTGGTGACGCGAATATCTGGCAAGCGTCTGTAGCCCGTTGCGCTTCCGGCGAGGACGGAACAGAGGAGCGTGCCAATCAGCTGTGGCACTCCAGTGATTCCGGCACTCGACAGAGAGAGCGCCACCAGTATCGAGAGGACAACCACACCCAGACCGACCACACTCTCACCGCGGAGGACATCTTTCAGACGGCGGCGGCGTGCAGACTCTTCCATCTGGAAGATAGGGAGCACCCCGTGGTGCCGTGTCTGTACGAGGTAATTCGCGAGTATTGCAGCGACCCCGCCGAGTGCGAACCACCACACCCACGCGACACCGAACACGGGGGTGAAGCCGAAGATAAATCCACTAGGTTCGACCGGCTGTTCGGTGTCGTCCGTGGCCGTCGGCGGTTGTTCGTCGGTAGTACTCCCATCGCCCGAATCCGGAGGACTGGTGTCGGTCGTAGTTTTACCGGTCGTATCTCCACCGTCTGACTGTCCGGATGTATCTCCATCTCCCGAGGAGGTATCGTCATCGTTCCTGTCCGTGGTATCATCGTCGTCGTCATCGTCATCACTGTCAGTATCCTCGTCCGTGTCTTCATCGGGATTGGATTCCCGTTCAGGAACGGTCGCTTCGACGGTGACTTCGCTTGTGAAGTCACGGTCTTCAGGGCTGACGGTTACACCGAACAGCACGGACTCGTTCGGTTGTAGCAGTATGGGTTCCCCGTTGATGCGCTCGCCGGTATCCATACGGTGAATCGTTATTCGCTCGCTGTCGCTCCCGAGTCGAACTGTTGTGCTGTTATTGCTGTTCTCGTAGCCAGCAAACCCGACGACAAATAAATCGTTCACTCGCGTCCGACTGTTCGGAAGGACGGGTGAGAGGTGGAGTCGTATCTGCCCGTTGTCGTCGTACTCGACGTAGCGATGACCGTTTTCCGTGTCCGCTGCGGAGAGATACACCTCTGAGTCGTCCGCTGGCGCGATTTCGTCCCCAGTTGTGAAGGCTCCTGTCGCTATGACTGTGCCGCTGATGAGAGCGGCGAGTGCGACGACGGCGACGAGCGTCCGGTTCATACTTGTGATTATTCTGCTGTGGGGGGCACGCTTGTTTCAGGCGTCCCGAATCTGTGGTTTCCTTGGGGTCCGTTCGAAGCCTGTACGGTGTGTTTGCGGGTTCCGTACTGCGTTCGCGAACTCTGTGTTCGTTCTAACGTTTTAGTTCGCGCCTGCAGCGCGTTGTGATTTCAGGTACGCTTCGTTTTCAGTTGCTTTTCGTTTCAGTTACGCTTCGCTTCCACAACGAACGTCACGGAATCGATATCCTTGAGACTGCTTCCGTCGACATTGTCATCCAGTAAATCGACCACGATGTCCACTTCTATGACATCCGTGTTCTCACCGCCGGAGGTGCTCCCGTCGGCTCCGAGTTCGATGGCGTTCCCCGACGTACCGTCACCGACGATAGAAGACCCGTCGACCCGGAAATCAAGAACTTCGCCGTTACTCGGGTCGTCACCGATACCCTCGGTACTGTCGTCGACGTACAAATCTACCTTGGTGCCACCATTGTTGTCGATTTCGAGCGCGTCCGTGAACGTCGTCTTCGCACGTTCGTTGAGGTTCGTCTCTGCGAACTTGATCACCTCGGCGGACTCGCTGTTGTCTGTCCCGACGATTGCGTCCGCGCCAACGCCACTTCCTTGGTCGAAGCTTACCTGTGCCGACCCGCTGTCGTTGGTGACGTTGAGGTTGACGTTCCGGTCCGCTTCGATAGAGGTGAACGCACCGGAGCCGAACACTGCCCCCGTTCCAACGCTGGCGGCACCGATACTGAGTAGGAGACTTCTTCGCTTCATCTTCCTCGATGTCTCTCGTACAGGGTCTTATTACTGAACAGCGTTAGACCGTTTAACCTCCAGTTTAGGCCGTCTAACGCAGGTCATTAGTAAGTTGGTACCCGTCAATGGATGAGTATGAAGATGAACCGCAGAAGTGTACTGGGGCTTATCGGAACGATTGGTATCGGAACTGGCGCGGCGTTCGGCTCGGGTGCATTCAGCACCGTCGAGGCAACGCGCGAAGTCGAAGTTAACGTCGTTGGCGTCGACGACAACGGCGACGACGACGGGTCGGAGATTGCCGACCAATTCACGGACGTGCTCGTGGACGCTTCCGCTGACGAAGTCGCCCTGCGCGACAGTAACGATGACCTGGTCACCGACCCCACGACGTTGTTCCCCACCAGCAATGACACGCTCGATGCGAACGGAACTGCGGATATCGACGAGAACTACGTGAGTCTCATTGCCAACGACGTGACCGTCGTCTTCGGGTACAAACAGGGCGGTACCGACGAGCGTCTGCTGCCGAACAGCACGTACACCTACCCCAGCGGCTTCTTTACGCTGGTGAACAACGGCGACGGTAACGGAAACGGCAAGAAGTTCAGCGTCGAACTCGAATCTGGCAACACGTTCCTCACAGAGATTGGGGGCCAAAACCCACACAGCGAGGAAGTCGCAGCGGATACAACGTCTGAGTTTGGTGCAACGCTTGAAACTGGCCAGAGCGGCACGGAGAGCGAGACGCTGACTATTCGTATCAGCGAAGTCTAATCCGGACCGTCCGTAGAGTACATGGGTTATTCGTCCGGGCGGGCAGTTTTCAACCGTCCGACGGAAGGGGTCCGCGTCGATATCGTGGTCAACCGGGGTGTCGTTTCCCTTAGTGACACCTGTCTGATATCAGAGTAACATGAAAGCCGAACGTAACGAGAAAGCGTATTACCAAGGAATCTGAAATTATGTCTATGGTACAGTTGGGAAGGGCAGACACAGACGAGAGTCTCGTTTCCCGTGACGACGTTTACGGTCTCTTGAGTAACCACCGCCGTCGGTACGCTCTCCACGCAATAAAGCAGAACGACGGACCAACTGAACTCTCGAACCTCGCAGAACAGGTCGCGGCGTGGGAAAACGGAAAAGTCGTCCACGAAGTCACGTCTACAGAGCGACACCGCGTGTACACCTCAATGCAGCAGACTCACCTCCCGGCGCTGGAACGCGCAGGCGTCATTACCCACGATAACGGTACGATTACACTGACAGAGCAGGCGACAGACCTCGATGTTTATCTGGATGTCGTCCCGGGCAATTCGATTCCATGGGCCGAGTACTACCTCGGGCTTTCGGCGGTCGCGTTGGCACTCGTTGCTGCCGTTTGGGTCGGTGTGTTCCCCGAGTGGATTCCGAAACTTGCGTGGGCCACTCTCATCTCGCTCCTCTTCCTAGGCTCTGCAGCGTATCACGTCTACCAGAACCGAAGTATGCGGTTGGGAGAAGCCGACAGGCCTCCGGAAGTTAGAGAATGACCGGGAAGTGGACTCGCCGGAGTGCACTCGCGTTCCTCGCTACCGGTGCGGGGATGCTTGCCGTCGATAGCGCTGGCTTCACGACGGTTGACGCCGACCGAACAAGCACCCTCGGAACCACCGACGATTCGAGCGCACTTCTCGGGGTCGACGGAACACGCATCGAAGGCAGTGACGGCGACAGTGTGACGCTCACGACACTCACAAATCGGTTCGACGAACCACTCACATGGTTCCGCGTCGACGTTCCAATAGACGCACCGATCCTCGATGTGGAGACGCCGAGGCAGCTCAATCCCGGCGAACAAGGTGATATCGAGGCAACGCTGTCGTGCCCGCGAGAGGAGGCGACCACTATCGACCTCACCATCACCGCCGGCGGCAACGACCAACAGGTCGAGTTGACTCGTGAGTTCACGGTCGTCTGCGAGGATCCGAAAGTCGCCTGGTGGAAGTTCGACGAGAAGCCGAGTAGGACTACACTCGCCGACGAGTGGAGCAACCACAGTGCGACACGAAGTCGCCGTTCGTGGCCATCGTCTCGGCTAATCGACCCCTGGGCCAAAGACTGGGCACTGTACTTCGGGCACGGCTGCGACGTATTGACAATTCAGGATGACACTGCGTTAGACCTGACGTCCGAGTTTACGCTTTCAGTTTGGGTGAAGTATCAACCAGGGGTACATACAAGTACTCTTTCGAGGCTCTTTAGCAAGTGGAACTCGGTTGGTGACGACAGCTATCAGTTCTTTATCGCGGAGAAGCCATTCAGCGACCAACACCACGAGATTGTAATCGAGACGACGGAGAAGAACGTTCTCACCGGTGTTTCGGTTACACCGTGTGAATGGCAACTACTGACATGGACTCACAGCGCGGAGCGAGATCGCGTGTACGTTGATACGGAACTCCACGATGTCCCTAGTGTTCCCAACGCAGAACCGTCCAACCAGCCGTTACGCATTGGAAACGGGGTTGACCCGAGCGGCGAACTCGACTATGGGTTCACCGGCTGGTTGGATGACGCCCGTATCTACGACCGCGAACTGACGCCGGAACAAGTCCGGGACCTCTACGACGAGGACGACGTCGACTGGTGAGGGATATCGTCCTTTTTCTGCCCGAACCCGAGCTGTTTACTCTACTTGAATAGACGCTTTAACCGACGCTTGAGTGGAATGTCACGGGCTGTATCTCGGATTCGATTCGAGCCGAACCCGAACACTGCGCCGACCATCGCAGAGACACTCAACAGTATCAGCACGTTGAATACGCCAATCGCCACGAGCGGATGTATCAAGTGTAACTGCTCGATGACCCCCTGAGGAAGGAGTAAAAAGTAGCGCCGCTCGGTAACCGTCACGGCGGTCTGTTCACCCGGCGGTGGAGCCGACACTAACAGCGTCGCTGTCACCGATTCACCGTGCGGCACGACCAGTTTGCTGCGACTCATTTCCGCGTCAGGATGTGTCGTTTCGAGGAAAATGAGCATCGTTACGAGACCACTGTTCTTGGCAGTGAATCCGTTTTCGACCTGGTCGCCGGGTTCGATGTCTCCGGACACATCATCCCCGTCGACAACTACTTGATGAGTTCCGCTCGGTGCCAACATCGCGGCGTTCGCTGGGACGAGTACGAGAAACGCCAACCCGAGCGCAACCCACCGACCGTCGATAGCCTCACTGTCCGTTCGTGAACGCTCTCGGTCTCGGCCACGGGTCTGTCCTTCCCGTAAATCATCTATAAAAATGAACAGGAACAACACGAGTCCGACGGAGATAAACAAGCCGCTTAACCCTTGCGTCCCGAACGGTGCATCGACGCCGAGTGCTGTCGTCAAAGCCGTTTGTCCGCCCGACACAGTGTCTCGAACGGTGGTGATGGCGGTTCCGAGCCCCGGAATTCGGACTACACCACCGTTCAATTGGAGCGCTGTCGCGACAATTCTGTCATCAGTTACCACCGGTTCGTCGCTACTCTGGTCCCGAAACGGGTTGTTGTCTCCTTTCGTGATATAGCCCGTTTCGGTCTCTTCGACGACTCGGTGTGTCGTCAGTCCCCCTCCATGCAGTTCGATAGCGTTGAAAACAATGATGTCGCCCGGTTCTATCTCGCCCGACAACGGTTCGGGAATGGCGACGAACGCGTCACCCGTATTCAGTGTCGGTGACATACTCCCAGACGTGACGTATCCCAAGAGGACGGGCTGGCCGAGGAGTTGGCCGACCACGAGCGAGATGACGACAAGCGTGGTTACGACGGTGAAAAAATCCTCGACGAACTGTCGCAACATACACTCTCTACTTAGTTGCAGGTTTTCAAACTAGCGGAGCCGTGGATAGTTCATATAGCAGAAACCAAACCGATGCCGAATACGATACGAAGAGTAAGCGTTCCCAGACGAAAACGGAACCTGTGGACCGGAGTGTTCGTTTCCATCTACTTCTTATTGATAACACCGAGCGTACACTGGCTGACAGTCTTTCGGATTTGCTTTCAGACACCGCCGTAGCCGGGCGAGCTTTGGCTCGGAAGTGACTGAAGGGACGTTCTCCGGGGTCTAGATGTTCTGTACCAGAGATATGAAAAAGGCGCTGTTCGTTGCGCCGCGGGTTTCCTGTCTCTGGAGGCACATCGCACCGACTCTCGGTGCGTTGGCGGTACGGATACGCCACAGAATGTCATTGAACCCCATGCTAATTATTATCATTATATTCGCAGTGCTGAGGAGTACCACACCGGAGAATTTGGTTTATTCAGAGAACACCACAACTTTCCCCTTAGACAATTGTTTCCTATTTAACTACCCCTTTGATAGTTGTGTTCATGTATCAATACGGGGCACTGTTCGATGGCGCTGCCTGCCATGGCAATAACGCCACGAATCCCACTGGCATTCCACTACTACTCTTTTCACCGGTCGTTCATTGTCTCCTCGGGGGCCGCTGATTCGCGAGTGGACGTCACGGCTGACGCCGTTCGTTGACGCGTCGCGTCTCGTTCGCATCTCACAGAACCGCTGGTCCTGCGGGCAGCCCATCAGAACGCTTTGCGTTCTGAGGACGCCCGTCAGGGCGGTCGCCGTCCAGCTCCACGCGACCAGTTGTTCTTTAGAGAAAAAAGAGATTCTTCTATTTCTCGACGTTCAACGGACTCATCAAGTGGTTTGGAACAGAGTACATCGGCTGGATGACAGCTGACACAACCTACCTGAGGCAACGCCGAAGCGGATTGCGGTCGACGAAACTACTATCAAGATCAGTGGTGAATAGTATTGACTATACAATACAATATACATCGAGACAAAGTTGATTCTCGATGTCGAATCATTTGGACGGTAGGGACCGGTCCAGCTACTGTGTTTCTCTATCGGCTTACCTAGAAACACGACCTCTCAGAGGCTGTGTTCCTCGTCGATAATTACGGTTATCTGACTGCAATCACCCGATTAGGATTGAGCAGTCGGCTCGACTACGTCGAACGAAACCTCATCGAGGGTGGTTTCACTCCCTCAAAATTCGAATTGACCGCTTCCACAGTTCGTGGGCTAGAAGTCTCGGAATTGTCCGCAAGTGTTTTCTACAATTCACACAATACTATAGCTTCCAACGACCACATCAATCGCTCGATGGACCGGTGTCGTGCGATCGGCTGTGTCACCAGTTGCAAACGCTACTATAGACTGTGCCCCAAACAGTATATGTCACACTGACGAATAGTCTCCCAAAGACCGGGTGAACAGCTCCAATCAACCCACGAAAGAGAACCTCCACGATGTTCACACGAAACAACGCGATTGCGCGGCACGGCTCCGGGCCTATGGCTGTTTTTCGCGCTTTCCTCTCACAGATTCATCCCGTATTCATGCTGCCGCCACTTGCCGCGTCGTGGTTCGGGAGTATCCTCGCTGGTGAATTCTCACTCTTCGTCGGGGCCGTCCACATGGGCGCCATCTTCTGTGCAGTCTATACGGCCCACGTGAAAGACGGGTACGTGGATTTTCACGTCCGAAACGAGGACGACGATCACCCCCTGACTGTCACCGGATGTCGGATTGCACTCGCTGGGGCGGCACTTGCGTTCATCGCCGCGCTCATCGGTCTCTGGGCTCTCGCTGGACCGGGGGCGGCACTGCTCACGCTGCCGACATGGGTGATTGGCTACCTGCATGCACCCCAATTGGATATGCATCCAATCGGAGCGACCATGGGATACCCGCTTGGTATCGCTCTAACGATCGTGAGCGCGTCATATGTGCAGAGTGGGATAGTGCCACTCGAATCACTTGCATTTGGACTCGTGTTTCTCGTCCTTCTCTCGGGGGTAAAGACGATCGACGATGCCCAAGATTACACCTACGATTCCTCAATCGGTAAGCCGACGGTCGCAGTGGTACTCGGGCAAGACACCGCCCGAAGAGTAGCGTACGGGATAATGACGGTCGGGTTGGGACTCGCCGTGGGATTCGCTGTCGGCCGTGACTTCCCCCCGGGTACTGGTTTGGCTTGCGGCGTCTTTTCTCCCGT
>NZ_JBZRPK010000122.1:0-1185 GCF_058382125.1 Haloferax sp. s1 | reverse complement strand
TCTTGGCATATCGCTGGTCGGCAGGTCCCCAGTCATCCACATTACTAAAATCCGACTGCAACGCCCACGGATGATCGGTCGGGTCGTTAAGCCCCTTAAGCCGACCGTGGTCAGAGGTCGATATCGTAGAATCATCTGACGAAGAGCCCGAAGAGCTTCCGCCACCGGTACCGGCAGAATCCCCAATATCGGTATTCGTGCTGTAGTAGCTATCCAGCGTGATCGGGTTCGACTTAAAGCGTCCCTTGATCGTTACCTCGTAAAAGCCTTTCAGCACCTGGTACTTGATCTCCACCGGCAGGCACCGGTAGATGCTACCGTCCATACCCTTAAGGTCGAAGGCCGTCAGGAATGAAATACGTTGCAGGTCGCGAAGCCGAACCACCGCGCGCTTGCGATACCCCAACAGCAGCTGCGACATGCGGTCAGCCGTAATATACTCGATCCGCTGCGGGTTGCCGTCGGCGTCGTCCCAGCTTTCGGTATTTAAGTATAAGTTCAGCTGTTCGTCATAGGCCCGCTGCCACCCGGTCGTATCACTGTATTGATCCAGATCCCCAACAAAAAGCTGCTGTTCAATTTCTTGGCCTGCCTCATCGATCGACCCTTCCCAGCCGTGCAGGATGGGTTCCTCTTCGCTGTCCACTTCGTCAAAACTCACATTTAACGTATGGCGGTCATTACTCAGCGTGCCATCACCGCTAATGACTTCCCCATCCATGACCACTTCCACATATCCAATCACGCCCTCGGGAACGGGTTCGAGTTGGATATATTTATCTTCCCCAAACTCTACATCAATACTGGAACCGTGTACTGGGTTAATCGACCAGTTGTTAATATTACGGTTCTGCGTGTCCTGCCATTCATTATTATTGAAATCGTACCACAGGGTATTGCCGCTCACCATATCCTGCAGGCGAAATTCGCCCCACAGATATTGCCCCGACACGCTGGTCTCTGAGGAGGTGGAAATAGTCGCATCCCCGAAATGCCGGTAACCAATAATATCACCGGTACGAACCAGGCCTTCCGACTGCTCGATCGTTGACCCACCCGGCTGATCACTCTGCCCGGGAAACTGCGAAGGGCTCCGATTCAAAAATACCCGTCCGGCCGTGTAGCTTTGATTGGGCGGCAGGTTCTTAATCTTGGGATCAATAATAGCATTCGACTCATCTACGC
>NZ_JBZRPK010000123.1:0-1189 GCF_058382125.1 Haloferax sp. s1 | reverse complement strand
GAGTATCCCCGTCGAGCAATCCAATCGCGTCGGCCGCATCGTCGGGATCGAGTCGGCGGACGAATCGCCGTACCTCCTGGCGATCCATGTCGTCGAGTACGTCTCGCTGGATCGACTCTGGGAGCTGGAAGAACACGACTCGTTGTCGTGCCCACGGTAAGGCCTGGAAATCCGCACCTGGTGTCTCCGAGGCGGCTATCTGCTGTTGGACATCGGTCGTGAATTCTTGCATACGGTTACCTCGTCTCGCGTCGCACGAATCCCAGAAACCGACGTGACGTAGCGGAATCCGAGGTGTTGGAACCGATAGTAAGGAAAATGCGGCACATAGCCCTCCTTACCCCCGAGATCGTTCGTGTTCTGGGGCAAGGTTGAGAAACACGTCGTCCTCTGTCCCACACTCCGGACAAGTATGCACGAAGTGGAGACCATCCTCATCACGCTTTTCTATGCGCCACTCCGACCGGGCACGGGCGACATTTCCACACTCCTTGCAGCGTTTTGGATGATCCTGGAGGTACGTCTGCATGAAGTCGATGAACGACTGCGTACCATGGCGGTGCGTCGGCATACTCTGCTCATACGATGTGTATGCGTATCAGCGTGTTCACCCCTTTGGCACTCTCTCAGCTCGTCCAGTTGAACCGTCCAGTAGCGAAGGAGTGACAGGGAGGATCGTTCATCCCGGTGTGACGGCGACGTTCCGATCGTCTACTGCCCAGGGAACAACACTAGCCGTCCCGCCAAGAAAGCGAAGTACAGTCCCAGCATATAGCCGCCCTCTGTCCGTGTGAACTCCCCCTCTCGCCAGTACAACGCCCAGCCGAGCAGCCCTACGCCGGCGATTAACTTGAACGGGAGGTCCCACAGGACGACGGACGACGGGACGGAGTAGGTCGAGAGAGCACCGCCGAGACCGATACCGACGAGGGGGTTGACGATGTTGCTCCCGACGAGGGTCCCGAGCGCGACGTGGGGCGACCGTCGACGGATAGCGTCCATCACGGCCGTCAGCTCCGGCAATGCGGCGGCCACGCCGATGGTTACGACACCGACCATGGAGCCACCGATGGCAAGCGTATCGACGACTACCTCGACGACCGAGAGCAGAAGCGAGGCGGAGAGCAGGACGAGGACGAGCAGACCCGTGGCAACCACAGTGTCTCGACGTGGGTTTTTACTCGGGGCC
>NZ_JBZRPK010000124.1:0-1195 GCF_058382125.1 Haloferax sp. s1 | reverse complement strand
TGCCGCACCGCCAGCGAGACCGAGTCCACCGAGAACAGCACGCCGACTGACTGTAAAATCAGGGCCGTGGGTATCAGCTAATCGCCGCTCTCACGTCTCCGTGAGGTCTACTGCTTTCGAATAATCTAGCGAAGGCATGTTCGTCGCCTCGCGTTCACGTCGGTGAAACCCGTCAGGTCATCAGCCATGTTTGGGCTATTCATACCCTAGATTAGACGCGTCTAATCAAAAGGCTTGCTAGCACACCTCAAACGAAATAGTAGTTCGAAACCGGAAGACTGCAAGTTGGAGTCGTTTTGGGTTCCGGTTCGAGTTTCAGACGCTCCGCTTCGGCACGCAAGGTGGTGGACCGGTGCAAGAGTCGCTGTCTGACTTCGCATCCGGTTTCCCACCACCATTCTATCGCCAACCTCGCTTATCATATGCCGACGAACATATTCGATACTGTTCTCCCGACCTCGGAATTGCTGTGCCTCTTATTCGGGGGAGAGCGGCAATATCAACGTGTACAGATGACCGACGAAGTATCCATCTCGCGGCGACGGTTACTCGCGACGAGCGGAAGCGTACTCGCCGCGGGAGCGTTCGGGGGCTGTCTCGGGGGAGCGCCGTCCGAAGGGGGACGCTCTGGTCTCCCCTCTAAGGTTGAGGTCACGATGACCTCGCGGCCGACGCCGAAGTTCGAACCCCGCCTGACACACGTCGCGGTCGGTGGAACGGTCGTCTGGACGCTGGAATCCGGCGACCACGACTCGACGGCGTACCATCCCGACACGTACGGTCCGAACCGAATTCCGCCCGACGCCGAGCCGTGGGCCAGCGAAACGATGAGCGCCGTCGGTGAAACCTTCGAGTGGACGTTCGACACGCCCGGTGTGTACGACTACGTCGACACCCAAGCGGTCTGTACGGCGCACGAACAGATTGGTAATGTCGGGCGGATTGTCGTCGGGAACCCCGAACTCGACCCGGACGCACAACCGGCGCTCCGACCGCCCCAGTCGGAACTCCCGCGCATCGCGAGAACCAGACTCGAGGAACCGAACGAACAGACGCACTCGTTGCCCTCGGACGAGGCCACCACGTCCACGGAAGAACCATGACAACTCCAACAACGCCCGTCAGCAGACGGACCGTGCTGCGGTCGGCCGGAGCAGCGGCAATTACCCGTGGATCCGGGTGTCTCTCCGGACAA
>NZ_JBZRPK010000650.1:0-11735 GCF_058382125.1 Haloferax sp. s1 | reverse complement strand
ACGGCAACCTGACTGACTCCGACGACGGCGAGTCCACCTCTGCCGAATTCGAAGTCGTCAAGCCGGAACTCAACCTCGACAAGGACGAATTCAGCGTCCAGAATGCTGCCAACCAGAGCGTCTCGGGCACGGCATCTGTCTCCCCCGGTACGGCTCTCACGGTCCGCGTGAAGTCCGACGGTGACACGCAGCCGCGCTTCCTCAAGACGTCTACGGCCTACGTCCAGGCTGACGGCTCGTTCTCCTCCGTGTTCGACTTCTCGGAGCAGAACCTGAACGACACCTTCGAAGTGACCGTCTCCGTCGACAAGGGCGTCGCTGAAGATGCCACCGCTGACGGCATCGTCGGCGCTGTTGCAGAGACGACCACCGAAGAGAACACCACGGAATCCACGGAAACGGCAACCGCGACTGAAGAGCCGACTACCGAGGAATCCACGGAAACGGCAACCGCGACCGAAGAGTCGACTGAGGAAGCCACCGAGGAAACCACCGAATCCAGCACGCCTGGCTTCGGTATCTCGGTTGCCCTCGTCGCACTCGTCGCCGCTGCGCTCCTCGCAGTCCGTCGCGACTAAACACCGTTAACTAACTACCGGGTTCTACCCGGTCCCCTCAACTTTCTTTATTTAGTGCTGGAGTGCTGAGCGGCAGCCACGACTGTTCGTCACGTGTTCGCGCTGCTCACTCGTCTCACGTCAACGCGAGTTCCCCCTGTATTACGACAGTACAGTCACTCACACTGATATTCTGGCGTCACGAACGGTCTCGCATATTTGACGCACGGAACGACAAGGGATTTATTGGGTCCACGTGTTCCCACACGTATGCCCGGACTACTCTCTGATATTCTCGCGTGGGTAGTCATCGCCACCTTCGTTGCCGGCGCGGTTGCCAGCGGACGCAACCGTGAACTCGGTCGTCGGGTGATGACCGTAGCGTGGGTACTCTTTGCTGTCTTCTGGCTCCAACTCATTCCCCACTTCACGCTCGTACACAAGAGCTACATCGAGGGCCTGCTGACAATTGCGGCCGTCCCGGCGTGTCTCTACGCAGGGTGGCTTCTCTACAGCGGACGCGACACCCTCTTTGTCCTCTCCCGAGCAGTCGCAGCAATGGGTGTCGTTTACCTCCCCTTCGAGACGATTCCTGCACTCACGCTCTTCGGAACGACGATTCCCGCACCACGTGGTATCCTGATGGAGACCGTCGCGGCACAGACGAACTTCCTCATCGAATTACTCGGCTACTCACCGCAGATGATTCCCGGCGACCAGGGGTATCTAAATACGTTCCTGTGGATGCAGGGTTCACACCGCATCGAGATATCCGTCGTCCTCGCGTGTACTGGGCTCGGAAGTATCGCCATCTTTGCGGGTCTCATCGCGGCCGTCGATGCCCCGATTCGACGCAAGGTCCGAGGGCTCGCAATCGCCGTTCCGATTATTTACGCATTAAACCTGCTCCGAACGACGTTTATTACCATCTCGGTCGGCAAACAGTACTTCCAGCTGTTCGTCGATGAGATTCTCTTCCTGTTCGGGTCGTCGGACCCGTACATGGTGTCGTTCTTCATCTCCGACCGCATCATCAGTCAGGTACTGGCAGTAGTCGCACTCGTCGGTATCACGTACTTAGTCGTCCGAGAGGTGCCGGAGCTACTCACCATCATCGAAGACGTACTGTACATGGTCACTGGCGAAGAGTACGACCTCCAAAGCGAACTGGGCCTCGACGCGCCGAACAACCGTCGAGCATAACCGTTTCAAGGCCTACGCAGCTGTTTTCGACTGGCCTCTCACTCGTAGTCAAACAGTGATTCGGGAGCACCGCCAAGGGAAGTCAGTGCATCGGCTTCGACATGGTGGACCTCGCCGGGGATGATAAGCATGTGCAGCGGGTCGCCGAACTCTCGCTCAGCAAGTTCGGACAGGCGGTCGGCAGCAACGACGGGGTTCGGACACCCTGCCCGACAGACTGCGACACCAAGTGCATCGCCGTCCCAGTGTTCCGCGAACAGTTCGGCCGCGTAGTCAGCAGACATGTACTCGTCACCCTCGACTTCGACGCCGCGGCGACCCTCCCAGTCGACTTTGATGTCCAGGTAGACCAGCGTGTGGAGGCCTCGCTCGCGGTTCGCTTCGAGTGAATCGACGACGCTTTTCGGAACCGGGTCGCCACCGTGGACATACGGGAATGGGAGCGTGACGGCCTTGCCGAATCGGTAGTTTTGCAGACCGGTTAACCCACTCGCGGCGGACTGCGCAGTCACGCCGTGGACGAGGTGTGTCTCGATGCCGCGTTCTTCGGCACGCAGTCGAAGGTCGACGTGTGTCGTCGAAATCATTGTGTCTCCGGCGGTGAGGAACACGACGTGTTCGTCCTCCGCGGCGTCGAGAATCTCTTCAGGGTCCTGTTCGACACCTGCACGGTCGCGAACTTCGATATCGATGTCGTGGTAGGTTTCGAGGTCTTCGACGGTCGCACCGACGAGGTGACTCGTGTAGAACTCCGCGAATGCACGGTCGGCGTCAGCGAGGGCTTCTCGTCCCTCGACCGTAACCGAACGTTCGTCGTACAGACCGAGACCGATGAAGGTGAGCATGCCTGTGCTCTGTCGTGGGCGGTCATAAGCGGCGTGACCTTCCGTCGAGGGAAGAAGCCGAACGATATTGCCGTGCGTCGACGAGTGAGAGCTGTTGCGAAGTGAACGGACCCGACGGGATTATCTCGCGTGCTGTGTTCTGCTCAGACAATGGCGGACCACCGAGCGACAGTCACCTGTCCTACCTGCGGACTCGAAGAGGCGTTCTCGAAACTCGCAACGGCCCGCGTTCGAATCGAAGAACACCGCGAGGAAACGGGACACGACCCCATCTGGGAGTTGGATCGAGTCGCTCCGGGTGTCGAGAGGATGGGAGCGGAAGCAGGAGTATGTGGGGTTTCTGACCGGTGAGAAAAATCCTTGTGGGATGTTTGCATGTCTCAAATTTATTAGAAAGGAAACCAATCACATTGTATGACTATCACAGTCTGGCGTGACGGCCCAAATGGCCACAAAAAAGAAGTCGTCGAAGACCCGGACAACCTCAAATATTCCGCGGAACACGGGGCATGGTTGGTTGCACAGGACCCGTGGGGATTGCTTTTGATTCCCTCCGAGAAGGTCATCAAAATTGTTGCCGATGACAGAGAGGAATTGGAGGTTTGGTGAGGGTTCAAGGGAGTCGTATAACTCTTCACATACCTTGTTCTTCGGTAGGTCACAAACTCCAGCATAAAGTGTACACAAATCTTATAAAGGGCATGAAAATAAACACATGTCCACAGTATCTGGAGAATCCTTGTCTTCGGTCAGGCATTTACTAACTATTTATACATTCTAATTTGTTATATGGGTCACACTAATCACTGTATCCCAACAACATGTATATGGACTTCAGAGCGGAATCGACCTGCGGCACGAACAACGTACTGCAGGGGAACCGCTCACGAAATCCGAGAGACCACTATGGTGTCAAACCAAACACGGCAAGAGATCGAAGAGGAACTCGGGCAGATACCAAGTTGGATAGAGAACCTCGCAGAGCCAGCTAGCGACCACAGTTGGGGAGTCGTTCGGGATCTCGAATTTGGGGAGACCGAACTGTCCGCACGGGAGAAAGCGCTTATCGGTGTTGGTGTAGCGGCCGCTATCAAGTGCCCCTACTGCACCCACTTCCACAAAGAAGACGCACGGATGGAGGACGTCACAGAGGACGAACTCACAGAGGCTGTCAACCTCGCTAGCAATACACAGTACTTCTCGACCATTCTCCACGGAAATGAAGTTGACATAGACGACTTTGTCAACGAAACAACTGAGATGGTCGAGTACATCAAAGAGCAAGAGGCAACAGCAGACGACTGAACCAACCGACCCAACTCGGTCGGTTTTACCTGTAACCTCATTCGGGTCTGCAGAGCCAATTCCGTCTCTCCAAGTAAGCATGCGCCATTCGAATTATTCTATGACGCTCTCGAGGGTCGGCTATATTTGGCAGGTCGTCTTGAGTCGTGGGTATCTGGGATTGACACGGCATGTTAACCGTGGATAGTAGGTGCGAAAATATTGGGAGGGTGGTGTCCTGATTGGCCGAAGTCAATCCAAAATTCGAAATTGTGTGATACGAACATGGGACGTCTTTTCGGACCTATTGCTAGTACAGGACGATTGAAGTTATCAATTTAGATATTTTCTCCACAGATTCAAGACACTGCTCCGATATTTGGGATTATCAATGCAAGCGGACGCAGACACTCGACGACTCGCGGTCGCCTTTTCTACTCTCCTGATACTCGCACCCCTTGCGGGCTGCGGGGCGGCACTCGACGCGACAGGCTTGGGTAGCGGTCCAACCGTATCCGACCTTCGGCTTGGAGAGTATGAGGATCAGCCGCTCTTGATGTTCAACTACACCGTAGACGACTATTCAGACGCTCTCCTTGAAGGACCGTCCGGCCAAGTGATCCAAAAGACGACGCTGGAACCGGATCAAGAAGTGGCGGCGTTCAGTCTCGTTGACCCCCGTCCGGGAAATTACACAATTATCCTCCAGCAGGGTGGTGAGACAAAGTCGACAGAGACTGCCTCCTACGAAGGTGCGTCACCCACAATCACGACTACGGAAGCAGCTTGGTCAGGGAACACACTTCAGCGAGTCAATGTGACGGTGAACAACAACGGTGATTTCCCCGTGCAGATCTCTGAGGCGGTCGTCAACGCTCGAGACTCGGAAATGCAGTCGAGCCCGTACGTATGGGTCATGCCCGGTGAGACGGAGTCATTCTCGATCACTCCGTCCTACGGAAAAGTCTCGATCCACTCAGTCGGTGAGGTCCGCGGTTCGGTCGCGGTCACTACATCCGCAGATGAACTCACCAGTTCGTTCACGAAGACGTTTGAGGGACCCGACTTGGCAATCACGAACGTCGAACCCGTTTGGGATGGTGGATCGCTAGAATCGACATGGGTAACCGTCGAAAACCAAGGCGACCTCACGGCCTCAGCCTGGGCGGGTATCCAGCGTGGTGACGAAGTACTTGCCTCGACGTACAACGAGTCTATTTCACCCGGTCAGAGCGTCCAGTACGAGATTACGCATTACAGCGGAACGATCTACGAACCAGAGACGTCGGGAGAAATTCAACTTCAGGCGATTGCGAACTCTCCATCTGGGTTCACGACCCAAGAGTTCACTCGTGAAATCTCCTCAGCAAGTCTCAGTATCGATTCGTTCACTCCCGTGTGGGAGAATGGGCGGCTCACTATTGCGACATTCACCCTGTCGAACAACGGTGATGTTGCCACCGACTTCTCTGCAAGCCTGATGGTCAACGGTCATGAAGTGAAGGAAAGTCAGACTATCCAATCGCTCGCTGGCGGTGCGACCGAAGAGTACGAGATTGTGGACGATGGCTGGGGTGCTGGCTCCGCGTTGTTCATCAGCAATGGCGGCGAGGAGACGGTAAAACTCGAACTAACTAGTACTGGAAATTCTGTCACGGCGAGCAGTAGTCAAGAGTTCGACGGCCCGAGTGCTCAAATCAATAGTGTGGACACGACCGTGTTCGGGAACTATAACAGCGATACCTCGGAACTCTCTGGCCTGACCCTTGACGTTCAGAATACTGGGGATTCGGTGCTGGTGTACGATTCGGTTCGGTATGAGATCGACGGCGTGAGTTCGACCGAATCACTCTCGTTCGAATCACAAATCAAACCGGGAGCAAGCACGACTGAATATCTCCATCCGGATCTCACGGTTACATCAGGGGACCGCCAACTCACAATCAAATTCATCCAAGATGGTGAAGTCGTCGATACCGAAACGGTGGCAGTAACAATCTCAGAGTAAACGTTCTCAAGGACTCGCTGTTGTCGTCACCTCGTTTTTCGACGCCTCGACATTGGACCTCGACGACGACGGCGAATGACTGTCGTTTCTGGTGGTTGGCAGCGGTAGTTGACACGGCATGTTAGACAATGTTGGTGGGTTCGAAAGGTGTGACCGGATCGTGTCCGGACTGACCGATAGTCCGTGGTTCGTAGATAGTGTAGACTAGTTTTGAACCGGTAGATCATCTGCTATACTCAAACCCCCGAATTAACCAAAGTTCTACTTAGTTAGAAGAGAAACTCGAAATGATATGGTCCATCCAATATTCGAAAAAATAACACTGATAAATTATGAGTTGGGTGAGGCATCTTTTTCATCTACTGGTTCATATTTTGAATATGAAGATAATATTTATTTAGTCACCAATCTCCACGTGGTTAAACATGAATATGGCATTTCTCCCGACAAATTAAGGATTCATGTAAGAGACAAGGATAATCCAGAAAGTACTCGTCCTGAATATATTGAGTTAACAGACTCAGATGGTGTAGACCGATGGATGACTCATCCTAATTTTCCCGCTGATGTGGCGGTGATTCCCTTGGATTATGATTTAGATGCTACAGGAAGCTCGGCATTCACTGAAGATTGGTTTATTACTGATGCAGATGGGGTGAGTATAGGGTCATCAAACGATATTCAGCTTCTTGGTGGTGATGCAATAGTTGCTGGTTATCCACTTGCGTTTAAAGAGATGGGGACTTCTTCTCCGATTATTCGTAACGCAGTAATCGCAAGCTCGTATGGGCCCAACTTCAATGATGAACGCTGTTTTATAGTCGATGCAGTTATGCATGATGGGATGAGTGGGAGCCCTGTGTTTACATCTCCCGCTGATTCATATTGGTCAATGAAGAAGGGACGAAGTGTTTACGTGGACTTTGAGGATAACCTAGATGCCTCTGAGTTTGGTGGCGCGCTCCTTGGAATACATTCTGGTTCGATTAGAGACCCTGAAGTATACTCAGATATACAGACTCAAGCGGCTGATCTCCAGCTAAACAAAGTTTGGTATGTTGACTTGATCACGGAAATCATCGATTCGTTTTGAATTTATAGCTGATATTTCGCTGGTCCAGATCTGTATCGAGTCCAAGAAGTAAATGACAAAGTCCCAAGATTTACCTCAAACAACCGACCCGACCAAAGCTGTCCTGTCCCAATCCGCTCTCCACCACAAAAACCTCTGCAACTACGTAATCAACGTCGCAACCGGCTGTACCCACGGGTGCAAATTCTGCTACGTCCCAAGTACACCAAACATCAAGATGCGAGGGGACATGCTGAACGAACAAGCTGGTGTTGAGGACGGCCAGAAAGAGTGGGGTAGTTACCTTCTCTATCGAGATGATTTACCTGAACGCCTCGCTCGAAAACTGGACCGAAAGCGAACGTGGGAAGAAACACAAGACGGTCGCGGCGTCGTTATGGTATCCAGCGGAACCGACTGCTACCAAGACCGCCGCGCCGCCCAAATCACTCGCGGCGTCGTTGACGAACTCACTAACGCCGGCGCATCGGTTCGAATCCTCACCCGCAGTCCGAACGTCACCCGCGACTTCGACCTATTCCAGCGAGCCGGTGACTCGGTAAGCATCGGAACCTCGATTCCGAGTTCGACACTGTACTGGTGAAGGCAATCAAGCTGAATGCACCACCGACACAGGCTCGTTGGGAAGTCCTTGACCAAGCGTTCCGAGACGATATCCGTCGCTTCGTCTCATTCTCCCCCACGTATCCGACGACGGACCGCGACATCCGTGAAGCGCTCAACTGGTTCCGAGCGGTGAGACGCAAGAGCAGCTATTGAGAGAAGCAAGTCTCAGAGGAGAATTGGTAGACAGAACAACTGGTTACCAGCTATCCCATTAAAAATGATCGTAGCAATAGCGGAATCGTTCGATTCCCCTCATACTATTGGTAGTTGAGAGACTACACTTTCTGCTTCTATTGGTGGAACCGAGATACACAGTTGGAATACGAGTGCAAAAATCGTGATGGCTAATACCGCGACTGCCAGTCTCCTACTGAAATACCCGAATTTAGTATGCTGAACTCGTCCAGACATTTTAGGGATCAACCCACAAATTAGTAGTAGAACAACTATCGAAACAATCAAAGACCCAGTTCGGAGAAGGCCAACACCATACGCAACACCTGTCCAGAGACTCAACATCGCCCAAGTAATCATTGAGACATAAAATATCAATTCTAATTGATCCTTGGCACGGTCTCGCTGTCCTGTTGCTAGTTCCTTATGGGCCGTCATGCGAGCGTCAAGACCAGGGCCGAATAAGTCTTGATTGAACCGCCGAATCTGTCTCTGATAGAAGTTGTAATCTTCCTCGATTTCGTCGATCGTGTCGTTTAGATTCTCAATTCGGCCTTGCACTAGTGGGAGGTAGAATCCGACAATCATACTCAAGACCAAGATCGAAAATGGCGGGACCAAATCCTTGCTCCCCCATCGAAGAACAAGGAATATATTGGCAATTATGGCTCCAAGGAGGGTAAAGGCTAGTGTTTGGATTTCCTGTGAGACGTCATTTGCAGCGGTAGATAACCGGGATGTGATATCTGCCATCAGAGATTGAGTATCGTCGAGTACTTTACTCAAATCATCAAAATTTTCACTTACTGCAGCAGCGCGGAACTCTTCAAACCGGTTTTTTATTGCTTCGGATTTCGTCGCTATCTGTTCAGGTTGGTCTTGGCTACATTCATCAGCGATAGCCCGCTGCCATAAATCACGAAACGAAGAATCTCCTTCGTTTGGTTCAAACCGTGTGTACATCTCAATTAGAGATGTGAGATCAGGTTGCGATAGGTTAGCTGAGAAATCATTCATATCCGTTGTGAGCGATAATTCGGGGTCGTGTGTGTATGTGAATTTGTATCCTTCATCAACTTCTTCGGCTTCTTTAGCGAATATTCCAAGAATCGAAAGTAGTTGGCATTCCTCAGTATTCTCAATTCGATCATGTTCATGTAGTGGCAGTAACTGTTTTGGGTGTATTGGAATTAAGGAATCTCTCCAATGTGTTACTGACCGCGAAGATTGATTGAAATTCGTGTATCGTGTTCGTGCATCCTCAATTTTATCGATTGAGAGGCTACCAAACTCATCAATTGAGCAAAGAACAACCGCATCCGTATTTTGTCTAATAGATTCACCCAACAACAGTATCGGGACTTCTTGGCCGGTAAATAACGACTCAACGACTGTCTTCGGACTATTTGTAGAAAGCCATTCGTTGAACCGCGGAACAGTTAGCCAAAATGATGGATTGTATCCAGATAATTGTGACTTGTGAATCTTCAGTTCTACGAACGAAGTAGCTATCTCTGATTTGTTGATTGTCACTTCTGCTGAAAGATCTATCTCATCTTGTTTCAGGTCTGTAGCAAATTCGTATATCTTCTCCCCAGCAGATGCGAGGTTACTATTATCACGGTGATAAATAAACCCATCTTCGCAGTCCGCGGAATCCGCAGAGAGTTCAAGTTTGTCAATTTCATCAAAATCGCCCGGTTTGATCTCTCCTCCTCGTAACGTGAATGCAGTATGCGTATTCGACAGATGAATGTTGAATGTTGAGAAAAAAGACGGGCTTTCTGAAACAGTTTCAATTAGTCGCGCGAATTCATCTTTTGGGTAGTCAGATATTTTGAACTCTGCTAAAATTGTTTTGAGTTGAGCCGGAGCTGTAACGTCCCTCTCGTGAAGCTCGCGAGCAACCTGAACCACGGAACGAATTTTATCGGACATATTATATCAAGTCAGATAATACCTCAGATAATTCCCTAATACCGTCTAAACTATCAAAGACAGAGATCTTCTGATCCCCACTCCCCGTTGTAATGTGAGGGGTTGCACCAGAAAGTATGACATAAACCTCGTCACCGTCGCGTGCAAGGATCACATTATCTTGCTCTTTCAGCTCACGTAGGCTTACTCGGAACTGGCGCTGATCACCGATACTTAACAGTACCTCTCCCTGGAGGTGCGTTTCGTCATCAAATAACTCGTCGCTCTCTCGATCAAACGTTTTGTAGTCGGGGAATACCGCGTCGATGTCTGTCTCTTTACTACGATGCCGTAGCTCACGCTCAACAACTTCATCATTAACCTCTTTTTCCCTCAGACCGGCAAAACGGTACCAGTAATTTGCGTAGTTTGAAGCCCCGTTCTCCTGAAATACGCGAACTCGGCTTTGATCAAGATTCCCTCCGTAATCGATAAATGGGTAGAGAATGCACTTGTCTGTCTTCTGCTGTATGACGTAATTATTATCAGTTATTGATGCAGAACGAACATCAATCTCCTTGGCACCTTCTAAGTATGGCGTTTTTAATATAGCTACAAAGCCCCGGTTATTATGTTCATATTGGACGATAAGAAGAATATCTTTGGCTGAGAGGTCCTCTTGAATGTACTTTGTTGCAAGTATTTTTGCATTATTATCTAAGCTGGCTCCATCCCGAATCTCCCGAAATACATCATCCGTAGGCTCTCGTCCGTCCTCGTCGGTTGAATCGTTCCACTGGTGGACGCGAGCATTTTTTCGCTTTCCGTATTTTTTATCCAATGCGTCGTGTTCCAGCATTCGCTCAACAATATCATGGACCTCCTTCCCATCTTGGTCGTTCTCTAGCTGGTCCCCTTCGTATACCCCCACTCTATCGGGCGTTTTATCGTCCCCATTCTGCGTCCGGCAACTGTAAACCGCAACCCCCTTGACTTCAACATCAAAGTCAGACATCGTCCGAAAAAGGAAACAATTCAAATATATATCGCTTTGTGTTTCTTTTCACGTAGCAGCTAGTAGATGTCTATCTGACTAGGTCTTCGTCTTCTATCCGCCCCCAAATTGTCTCCCCGTACTCCGTCATCTCATACAATCGCCCTGGGTGTTCGTCTGCGACAACTTCGACCATCTCTCGCTCTCTCAGCTCGCGGAGGGCCCGTGAAACGTTGGGATATCGGCTGTCATATGCCTCTTTAATCTGCTTTGGATAGCTGATACCAGTAGAGAGGTGTTCCATCGCATTAATTCGATACTTGGAATTGAGCACCCACCGAACATCGGCCAACTCTTCGTCCATCAGCGTAACTGTACGTTGACCTAGCACCGGTTCTATAGATACCTCTAGATGGGTTATACTCGGCTTATCATATCCCATCAAAGATTCTATATAACGGCAGAGAAAGCGTGACTTGAAGTCAGATTACGCACCGAGGTACACACAATGGGATACGAGCTAATTCACGCCAACACGTTTGAGGAACTCGCGAGTTGGCCTGAGACGACAGACCCCGACGCCGGTTGGCAAGACGGTGGGGGCGTTCATGCGATTGTCACAGATCCACCGTACGGGGTTATCGAATTCATGGAGGAAAACGTCGAGAAGATGCGTCAGGGTTCGGGAGGTGTATGGCGAATTCCACCTTCACTGGATGGTAGTCAACGAAATCCGGTTCCACGGTTCACCGTCCTCACTGGCGAAGATAAACAGATGCTTCAAGACTACTTTGAGAAGCTCGGTGAACTCGCTCACAAGGTTCTCAGACCCGGTGGCCACATCTTGATCGCCTCGACGCAACTTCTGATGCACTACGTCTCTAAGGGGTTCGACGCGGCGGGGCCAGAACTTCTCGAGGGCACTTTTTTCGAAACGAAAACAACTCGCGCGGGAGAACCCCCCAAAGGGGCACACCCGCATCCTGTAGAAGCAATCGGATCCGGCATGCCCCGGGAGTACCGGGTAACCCGGCTTCTCTACCCAAAACCCGTT